>JAUNIV010000387.1 GCA_030523385.1 Bacteroidales bacterium
CCTGGTGGGCATGGGCCATTTACATCATAGCCTTTGGCGCATGCGTGTTCTACTATATCTATAGCCGCATAGCCAAACGCACACTCGCCCTCTCGCTGGAAAAAGAACGCTTCGAAAAACAACAGATAGAGCAACTGAACCACGAGAAACTGGTGTTCTTCACCAACGTAAGCCATGAATTCCGCACGCCACTCACCCTCATCATGAGCCACACGGATATGCTCCTGCAAAACCATACGCTCAACCCGCAGGTGAGCGACACCATTTGGAAAATACGGAAGAACACGCAACAGATGAATAACCTGATTTCCGAACTGCTGGAGTTCCGCAAGCTGGAACAGAACCACGAAACCATCTGCCTGAAGAAGCAAGACATCATGGCCTTCCTGCGCGAGATATTCCTCTCGTTCATCGACCATGCACACCACCACAACATCGACTATACCTGCCGCCTATCCGAAACTCCCCTACTCTGCCGCTTCGACCCGAAGCTGATGGAAAGGGTGTTCTTCAACCTGCTGTCTAATGCCTTCAAATACACCAACGACGGCAAAAGCATCAGCCTCTGGAGCGAAGTGACGGACGAAGAGATACGCATCCACATCACCGACACCGGCATCGGAATCCCCGAAAAGGACACCGAACGCATCTTCGCCCGCTTCTATCGGAGCATGAGCCGGGAGAAGGAAGAAAACCTGTTCAGCAGCACGGGCATCGGACTGGCACTGACCCGAAGCATCGTGGAAAAACACCACGGAAGCATCGGCGTAAAAAGCACCGTGGGCCGCGGAAGCACATTCACCGTCACCCTGCCACGCCGCGAAAGCGTCTTCGAGGGCGATGAGAATGTGCGGCTGGAAGACACACCGGAAACCCCGGCTGTGACCAACGAAACCCTGCCGACAGACACCGTTCTACCCACGCAGGACGATATCGAATCCGAAACCAAAGAGACTTACACGCTGCTGTTGGTAGAAGACAACGAAGAACTGCTGCAAGTGTTGCAAGAGCTCTTCTCGCCCTTCTATCGCACGGTGCTGGCACGCAACGGGCGCGAAGGATTGGAACAGGTGCGCCAGGCCAAACCCGACCTTATCATCAGCGACATCATGATGCCCGAAATGAGCGGCACGGAGATGTGTCTGCAAATCAAGAACAACATCGACACGTGCCACATCCCCGTCATCCTGCTCACGGCACTCGACTCTACCGAACAGAACATCGAAGGACTGAACCGCGGAGCGGACGACTACGTGACCAAACCCTTCCACACACAACTGCTGCTGGCTCGCGCCAACAACCTGATACGAAACCGCCTGCTCATGCAGCATCAGTTCAACAAAAAGCCCCTGTCGGAGATAGATCTCACGAGCATCAACCCGATGGACAAGGAACTGCTGAAACAGATAGTAGACATCATCGAACAACACATAGACGACACGAGTTTCGATATCTCCATCCTGTGTCAGGAAATGGGCGTGAGCCGCTCGATGGTCTATAGCAAATTCAAGTCACTCACGGGCATGACGCCGAACAATTTCCTTTTGAATTATCGGCTGAAGCATGCCGCCACCATGCTCCGGCGATATCCCGAAATGCCTGTGGCCGAAGTGGGCGACCGCTGCGGATTCAGCACGCCTGTCTATTTCAGTCGTTGCTTCAAGGCGCAATACGGATGCACGCCGCAGCAATACAAAAGGGAAGCCAAAAATCCGTCCTGATGAAGGCCGAAAGGCAGCCACGGGACACCTTCGCCGCACGATTAGTAATGATGACGCTGTACGATCAGTAATCGTCATGCTTCACCATTACTAATCGTGCGGCGTCATCGTTCGGATATGGCAACGACAAGAAAGAAACCATGCCTTTTTACAAAGTTTAATGAAGCCGTATGCAGTAAAAAGCATGCGGCTTCATTTAATTGGAGACAAACAATGTCCGTGAATTTTTGTTCCAAACAAAGAATTAACTTACACACATACTATAGAGATTTAATATGAGAATACTTTTTATTACACCCCACACCCCCTACCCGCTGAACAGCGGCGGCAATCAAGCCTTCTTCAACATGGTGGACCGGATAAGGGTCGGACATGAAGTTTCCCTGCTCCTATGCGTGCGAAAGCACAAAGACCGACACGACATCGACAAGCTGAAGCAAATCTGGCCCGACGTCACCTTCTACGAGTACCTCCCCTTCGAGCACACTGAGGAGAATGCGGCCGAAACCCACATGTCGCCTGCCGACCGCATGGCCTGCCGCTGCTTCGACTTCATACGCCGCCGCAGACGCCACCGGGAGGCCGAAACCGACTTCGTGCGACAGAACACCACGCTCTACTTGAAGAACGAAGACATGACTCCGGACTTCTGCCGCTTCGTCAGCCAGACGGCCCG
>JAUNIV010000388.1 GCA_030523385.1 Bacteroidales bacterium
ATTCGCCTTCCATTTCCCAAGAAAGTGCATCTATAGGACTGATGTTCAGATGGAAGCTATGAATGTATCTGTCAAGACTGCTTGCTTGTTTACGATTGACGGCAAGTCTGGAGCGTGAATATTTGAGGTTATACGACCAATACACGTGGTTTGATACATTCCCATTGATACGGCCTCCGAGGTTCCACGATGTGGCGTGATAAAGGGTAGGAATATTTTCTGAAACCATGTTGTTCGCCATGCGCGAATAACCACCATTCATTGCAATGGAGCCATGCATAAAATCCAATGTCTTGCCGACGCTTCCCATAACATTCAAGGATTGCGAATTGGATGAAGAAGCTTCATACGAACGGAAGATAAAATCATTCACGAAAAGCTGTGTTGATTTGTAGGGGGTGGAACCCCATGACTTGACCAGTATGGTATTGGCAAAGAAACCACGGGGAGTGTCGCGATATTGCATTCTTCCGCTGATTTGTTTACGGGTAAGTACATAAAAATCATCTACTCCTTGAGTAAAGGTGCGGTAATCTGCCAGAATTGCATTGTCGTGAATATCGTATAAATTCATAGGAGAATGTTTCAAACCTCCCGAGACCGTCAAGGAAAATCGTGGATTAGGGCACCAACGGACTTTCAGTGACGGGGAATGGAAGTTTTCAGACAGATTCCCGATTCGTCCGTTGAATCTGTATAAAGTATAGTTGAACGGATATTGCAGGGTCAGTTCCATTTTCTTGAAAACATATTCCAGTTTGGGAGAAACGTATAGTGAGAAATAATTGGTCGTTACCTCATTTCCCATATTCTCGTTGACAATCTCCTTTCCATTCAATTCACTTTTCATATCCCTCAGATAACCGTTGATGCCTCCTTCCAATGACAAGGTAAATCCTTTTAAATAGAATCCATAAGATGCCCGTTCGTTGGTATAGAAAGCATGATTGGATATGTATTGGGAAAAGCGGGTTGCGTCCGGATAATCGACGGACAAACGTTGTGGCTTAGACTCCCATTCGTTGACGGAATGGAAGGTAATGAGATGTTTGCCTCCAAAGCGTTTGATCATTTTTAATTGGTTGGCAATAAAGTAATCCGGAGTTTTGGCATATTGTGAATTGGGGATTGTACCAGTCATACTTGTTTGCATATCTTCCCAATCCAATTCTGTTTTGAGAGTGTTGTTCAGGTAGTAATTCTTTTCATTTGCTTCAAGAGAGAATTTTCCTGTCAGCTGATTGCCATGTTCTGTTCCGTTACGGCTTTCACTGATTACTTTCTCGCCATTGTTCAAAAAATAGGTAGAGGTAGAAGCGGCAGAAGCTGTGGCACGGTGATTATAATAATCCATCTGTGCCTTTATCTCATATTTTTTGGTTTTCCGCAAATGGCTGCTGGACAACATCCATGAGCGGTTGAAAGTAGTTCGTTCTTTATTCAAGTCGGGAGTGGACGGAAGCTGTACGGAAAAATAGTCGCCTAATTCCGTGTTGCGCGAGTCTGCAAAGAAGTCAGTAATTTGGTTGCGCAAGTCTAAGCCGGTGTTGTTGGTTTTGATGGTAGTAATATTCTGATAGCCAGCCATGACCCCCATGAGGAAGACTTCTTCATTCCATAATCCGCCTTTGGGCTGATTACTTATACCGCCTCCCAAATGTCCGTTCAATAGCCAGGTGGCTTTGGCATTATCCTTCAATTTCAGGTTGATTGCTGCTTGATCGGAAAAGGAAAGTCCGTTCAGTACCTGCATCGGCTGATGATTCTCCAACACTTCGACGGCACCGATAGCATCGTGTGAGATACCGTTGGTAGCAATACCGTATTTGCCATCAAGCAAGTCACTACCTTCAATGTAGAACTTGCTGATGTCTATGCCTTGATATTGTATCTTCCCATTGGAAGCTACGTCGATGCCCGGCATCCGTTGCAATACATCTCCAATGGTACGGTCTTGTTTTTGAGCAAAACCCGAAACACGGTAAGTGATCGTATCGCCACTTTCACGGATACGATCGGCTTTGACGATGACCTCCTTTAACTCTTGCGTATCTTCTTCCATACGGATTATCAAATTACCTGCATCTTCCGATAATGGGGCAGTGTAAGTCTTCATTCCCATCATGGAAATATGGATAGTCATTCCTTTGTTCCAAACAGGTAATTTCATCTGAAAAGTTCCGTCTTCACGGGTTGTGGTGAATTTTATGAGCTTACCTTCTTCATTCTTTATGATTACGTTTGCACCGGCAAGAACATCTCCGGTTTGTATATCATACAAACAGCCCGTAATATCTTTTTGTGCAAATACGAAGCAGGAAATCCAAAGAATGCAGAATGTAAAAACCAACCTGTTCATGTCATTATTCATGCGGATAATCAGT
>JAUNIV010000389.1 GCA_030523385.1 Bacteroidales bacterium
GAGCACTGTTATAAAGATAATCGAGGGTTTCTTCGTAAGTCATAACGTATTCTTAAAGAAAAAGAGGAAAAATAATATCCCGTAGGAGCAGACATGACAGTCAATCCTACGGGAAATAAAAAGTCAATCAAAGAAGTTTCTGAATTTCTTGAATATCTTTTCCTTGATGCTCACGTTCGGAGTAAAGTTATCTGAGCGTTGCATCTTTTCCAATGCTTGTTTTTCATCCTTGTTCAAAGTTTCGGGGATATATACACTCACGTTCACCAGCAGGTCGCCCGTACCTGTGTTATATCCGTAACTGTTCACGCTCGGCAATCCTTTTCCGCGCAGGCGGAGCACCTTGCCCGGCTGAGTACCCGGGTCTATCTTCACTTTCACCTTGCCGTCGATGGTCGGTATCTCTACCGTGCCACCCAATGCGGCAGTGGGCACGCTCAGCAGCAGGTTGTATATCAAGTCGCTTTCATCTCTTATCAGGTCCGGATGTGGTTCTTCTTCCACCACTACCAGCAAATCGCCCGGCACTCCGTTGTGCTTACCGGCATTACCCTTTCCGTTTACAGAAATCTGCATGCCTTCTGCCACTCCGGCAGGAATCTTCACATCTACCACCTCTTCGCCATATACGATGCCTTCGCCCGCACAATGCTTACACTTGTTCTTGATAATCTTTCCTTCACCGTTACATTGCGGACACACGCTCTGAGACTGTACCATGCCGAAGATACTCTGCTGAGTGCGGGTCACGCTTCCCGTACCGTGGCAGGTAGGACAGGTTTCCGTTCCTCCATCGCCTTCGGCTCCCGTGCCGTGACAATGCGTACAGGTGACATATTTCTTCAGCTTGAACTTCTTCTCCACTCCCGTGGCAACGTCCTTCAGGCTTAGTTTCACCTTAACGCGCAAGTCCGCTCCACGGAACTTCCGTTGCGAGGTACGTCCTCCGCCACCTCCAAATCCGAAGCCTCCGCTAAAGCCTCCGCCCCGTCCGCCGAAGATATCACCGAACATGGAGAATATATCGTCCATAGACATGCCTTGTCCGAATCCTTCAAAGCCTCCGCCTCCTGCAGCTCCGCTCATACCGGCATGTCCGAACTGGTCATAGCGGGCACGCTTGTCGGGATTGCTCAACACGTCGTAAGCTTCGGCAGCTTCCTTGAACTTCTCTTCCGCCTCCTTATCTCCCGGGTTCTTGTCCGGGTGATACTGGATGGCCTTCTTGCGGTATGCTTTCTTTATCTCATCGGCACTGGCGGTTTTGGCCACCCCCAGCACTTCATAATAATCTCTCTTTTCCATATCTCGTATATTCAGATATTTTTTATTGTGCCACCACTACTTTGGCGTGGCGTATTACTTTATCGTTCAGCATATAGCCCGTCTGCACACAGTCCAGTATCTTGCCTTTCTGATCTTCGGCAGGCGCCGGTATCTGTGCAATGGCTTCATGATAGTCTGTATCAAAGTCCCGTCCTTCGGTCTCTATCTTCTGAAGTCCTTCTTGTGTCAGAATTTTCAAGAATTTACTATGAATCAGTTCAACGCCTTCTCTCATAGCCTTCACTTCGTCCGATGTGTCGGGAGCTTTGATGGCACGTTCCAAATCATCCAAAACAGGCAAAATGGCAGTGATAGCCTTTTCTCCGCCGTTCTTTATCAGTTCGGCCTTCTCCTTCATGGTGCGCCGGCGGTAGTTGTCAAATTCGGCAGCCAGCCGCAGATATTTGTCCTGCTGTTCCTCGATGGTCTTCTGCGCATCCTCCAGTTGCTGGTTCAGCTTTTCTTCGGCTGTCGGCTCTTCTGCCACAGGAGTTTCCTCTTGAGCATTTTCAGTATTGGCTGCTTCCTCTGCCACTTCCTGATTTTTCAGTATTTCCTCTTCCTGAGGTTGGTTCTTCTCTGTTGGGTTCATATCTATTCTTATTTTATTATTCTTGTTTCCTTTCAATCGCGCAAACAAATAGTATGCCTCATAGTTCGCGTTTTCCGATAATTTTGCAAAAATATGGAAAATATGTCAGTCTGGCATATTTTTTAGACAAAAATACCTACCTTTGCAGCCGCAAATCAGAAAACAACAATATAAATAAGGTATAAAGGATGATTACAGTTTCTAACTTGGCCATTCAGTTTGGTAAAAGAGTGTTGTATAACGATGTGAACATGAAGTTCACCAATGGTAATATCTATGGGATAATAGGCGCAAACGGTGCCGGAAAGTCCACTTTCCTGCGTGCCATCTCGGGCGACTTGGAGCCTACTAAAGGTTCGGTCACACTGGGTCCGGGCGAACGCCTGTCAGTATTGAGCCAGGACCACTTTAAGTGGGACCAATACACGGTAATGGATACGGTGATGATGGGGCATACGGTGT
>JAUNIV010000390.1 GCA_030523385.1 Bacteroidales bacterium
TGTGACTTGGGTTGGGATACTTTGCCGGAATTTCGTAGCCAGTTGGCTTATTACCAGGGGAAGCTCCTGAAACTTTACCGGGTAGATAAAGATAAGGAAGAGCGGATACTTCGTGGACTTTACGGGCGGGGCAAGAGTAGATTGTCTGCAACCGATAGGGTGAAGGTGGCACATATCAGCAAATATCTTCCCCAACGCATGAACCGACGGACAGAAGTCGCTATGCGAACATTGATGGATTCCGTTTATTCGGCTTTGCAGGCGGGAGCGGATTTCGGCGAACTGGCAAACCGCTACTCTGACGACGAGGCGAGCAGGCAGAATGGAGGACTGTTGCCGTGGAAGCCGCTCGGACTGTATGTGCAAGAGTGGATAGGCCGGTTGCAGGGATTGGGTAAAGATGAACCTTCCGTCCCCTTCTATTCACCGGCAGGCATACATATCGTGAAATGGGTGGACCGACAGCCGGATGCAACCTTTGAAGAGCAAAGGGGGCAACTGGAAGATTATCTGGAACGGATGGGCAGAATGCCTTTGAGAGAGGTGCCTGCCGAACAGAAAGAATGGCTGGCATATCGGATGCAGGAACTGCACGATGGATTGCTGGTGCTCGATATAGACCGAAAATATCGTTCGAGCGGTGAACATTATCGGGAAAGTGATTTGGAACGCTTTTTCAAACAGCATCAAGCAGACTATGCGTGGGACTTACCTCATTATCGGGGAGCAGTGATTCACTGCAAAGACAAGAAAACGGCAAACGCCATAAAAAAATATTTGAAGCAAAGATCCGTATCGGAATGGGAGGAAGCACTGAGGCAGCTTACCGAGAATGCCGCTACCCCTCAGGCTAAAATAGAAGCCGGTTTGTTTCAGATAGGCAAGAATCCGTATATTGATAAGTTGGTGTTTAAATGTGGAAACTTTCAGACCGATCCGGAACTTCCCTATACATTCGTGATGGGAAAGAAGCTGAAGAAAGGTCCTGAAAGTTATGAAGATGTGAAAGAAAAAGTATTGGCCGATTATGTGTCGGTGTATGGCGATGCCTGGATGAAAACATTGAGACAGAAATATAAGGTGGAAATCCATCCGGAAGTTTTGCAGATGGCTCGTTTTCGGACATTGCATTAACTGTCCGGGCAGTAAAAGCATCAAATGAAACCGAGAAAAGTATAAAAACAGTTAATAATGACGGAAGTAATGGATTATTGCAGTATCTTCGTTCACTATTTTAATACGATAAGTGTATGGTGAGAAATTGGGGCGTATTATTGCTTTTGTTGGCAGGCGCTTTGTGCGGGTGCAGCCGGGAGCACGACCATAAAGGGAAAACTCCTTTGGTGGAAGTGGACGGCGAGTTCTTGTACAGAGAGGATTTGCTGGCAGCACTTCCGCTGAACATGTCGAAAGATGACAGCACCCTGTTTGCCGAACACTATATTCGTAATTGGGTGCAAGATATATTGCTCTATGAAAAGGCAGAGGGGAATATCCCCGATAATGCAAAAATAGCCCGGATGGTGGAAAACTATCGGAGGGCGTTGATTGTGCACACGTATCAGGAAGAACTGATAAACCAACGGCTGGCGAATGAGATAGACGAAAGCGATATAGAAGCCTATTATGAAAAGAACAAGGATTTGTTTCGTACGGAATATCCTTTTGTGAAAGGGCTTTTCATCAAGATACCGCTTCGCTCGCAGGATTTGGCCAGTGTTCGTAACTGGTATAAGAGGAATAGTCAGGATGCCATAGAGAAATTGGAAAAGTATAGCCTGCGCAATGCGGTGACTTATGATTATTTCTATGACAAATGGAAACCGATGTCGGAAGTGGCAGCCAAAATTCCTCTGAAAGCATTGGATAGTGATGAAAATTATTTGGACAAGAACAGAAACGTGGAAGTGAAAGATACGGCGTACTGCTATTTCTTGCATGTGGAAGAGTTCTTGGGCAAGGGTCAGCAAAGACCGCTGGATTTTGCAAAAGATGAAATAAAAGAGATATTAATAAACCTGAAGCGGGTTGAGTTTATCAATGAAGTGAAGGAAGAATTGTATCAGCGTGCTTCGGACAGAAACAGAATTAATTATTATTATTTGAATTCAAATGAATAGATGGATGTGTACCAAAGTTTATGCACTGGTGCTGATGTTGTTTGCCGCTCTCTCTGTATATGGGCAGGACAATGTGATAGACGAAGTGGTTTGGGTAGTGGGCGATGAAGCCATTCTGAAATCGGACGTGGAAAACGAACGGATGAATGCCCAGTATGAAGGTCGCAAGTTTGACGGTGATCCGTATTGTATCATTCCGGAACAGTTGGCTGTCCAGAAGTTGTTTCTTCATCAGGCAGCTATAGAC
>JAUNIV010000391.1 GCA_030523385.1 Bacteroidales bacterium
GAAAAACACGTATTGAAAATTACTTAGTATTATGAGACGTATATTTTATCTGATTTGGGGAATAATCGCCTTAGGTCTTTGTCATTCCTGTAAGGTGAATAAAGGCGAGGAAACTGCTTTGTTTTCCGGCGTTGATATGGAACCCCAATCTATGGGGCAAGCAACAGCCTTATCCTCTGTATTCAAATCTCATCGGCTGATACCTTTGGAAACCAATGATTCTTCTTTGATAGGAGGCCGGGGCAATAAGATTCTGAAACACCGTTCCCGTTTTTATGTTATGTCTCAAAATACCATTGTAAGTTTTGATAAGGAAGGGCGGTATATGAACAGGCTTTCCAGCATAGGAGAGGGACCGGAAGATTATGTGTCCATATATGATTATGATGTGCTGACAGTCGGAGGGAAAGACGAAATCTGGATTTCCACTGTGGGCGGAATAAAAATCTATGATGTAGAGAATCTTTCTTTTAAAAGGCAAATTCCGATAGAGGGCTTTGTCAATCAGTTCTGTTATGTGAATGACAGTACGATATGGGTTGTATCTCCGGAAGATAAGGTTTTCAAGATATGCGATGCCGACGGGAATGTCCGCTTTCGTTTTGGTGACAAGGATTTGGCTAACAGCGGAAGCAAGTTTCACCAGTTTTTTACTCTTCCCGGCAAGGTGGTATATCAGTTGGACGATACGCAGACAGGCGTAGTCTATGACATTCATTCAGACTCCATGTATTACCAGCCTATTATATTGGCAGAAGGAGTGCTGACTCCTGCAATCAATAAAGACTATTTCGACCGATATGGTTATGGCGAGCAAATGGCAAAGGTGTCGGATGTGTATACCCGCATTTCCACGGTGAGAACTTTGGGCGATTCGTACCTCTTTACGCTCTTTTGTCCGGACGGAGAAAAGAAGATGCTTGTCTGTACGGATGGCAAGTCGGCGGTTTATTCCTACGGAAGCGGCAAGTCGTTGGTCAATGATATATTTCCATCGGATGATTTGACGTTCCTTTCCACTGCTATTTGTTGTAGGGGAGATGATTCTTTCCTTTTTATGATACCGGTGGAAGTTCTGGATGAGGATAGTGAGGCCAATCCTGTTTTATTGGAAGTCATGTAATCTGATATTTTAGCCTCATGAAAGAGATAGGTTTTATAGAAAAGATAGCTTGCATTTTTATATTGTCTGGCAGTATTTTGATTTCATGCAATTCGGAACATCCATTGGAGAAAGCATCACTGGAAGCAACTTCAGAGATGGTTTCCTTTTCGGTCGGTACTAACTCTTCGCAGTTCATTAAATCGTTATCTGTGTTTACGGACTCTTTGGGAAATGATTATCTGACATTTCAAAGTAATGAGTATCCGGAGATTTATGTGTATGACATGAAGGACCAAAAGTTGGTGAAAACGATTATATATCAGCGTGAAGGAGCAGACGGGATAGGGCCTAAGGCAGCAGGGTATATGATGAAAGACTGGAATGAAATATATGTCCCAAATCTTTATAAACCTGAAATATCGGTTATAGATAGTAGTGGACATAAATTGCAGGTATTGGATTTGACGCGATGGAATCAAGATTATTCTCCTGTTCCTACAAGATCGGTCGTAGGCAATCCTTTTGTGATACATCAGGGGATTTTGTATTGCATGCAACTTCCTAATCCTTATAAATTGAATAGGGATGACATGATGAGTCCAACGGATATATCTGTTTGTTTAGATGGAGATGGTGGGGTAAAATCATTGCCGATGGCTTATCCACGGAAGATTGCTGATTGTTTTGGAAAGCCGTCTTTAGGAATCGAGCAGGGTATGAGCCGTTGTTTTAACGGAGAGGACTTTGTTTATTCATTTGCTTTTGATGAAAATATTTATATATTCTCTCCGAAAAACGGAGAAGTCCGTAAGAAGGAAATAAAGAGCCGGTATATAGAGGATTTAAAGTTTCCTGACCATATCCCGAATGACTTTAATTTGGCTGTCAAGATGATGTGTGAATTACCATTTTATAGTCATTTGGTTTATGATGAGTTTCGTCAGTTGTATTATCGTTTTGTCTTTCCGCGTATGGATTTGAATAATGATGAGAATTTTGCGGAGTTATGGCAGTCTGGGAGAAATCAGTTTTCTGTCATGATATTGGATAAAGAACTTAATGTGTTGGGAGAAACTTTACTTCCGGAAAATCATTATAGGTCGAATTTATTTTATATTACTGAAAAGGGGCTTTACATCAGTGAAAGCCATTACAAGAATCCTTCATTTAATGATGATAGTCTGATATTTAGATTGTTTGTCGTTAGTGAACTATGATAAATTTATATAGCTCACTATTCAAAAGAACATAATATGTGAGG
>JAUNIV010000012.1 GCA_030523385.1 Bacteroidales bacterium
TATGATGCTGCTAAGGAAGCACAAGGTCTGCTGGAAATGAAAATCAGCCAACTGAAAGCCACCATCGGCGATGCAAAGATTATCGACACATCGAAACTGAAAGCCGACACCGTGCAGATTTTGAGTAAAGTGGAACTGAAAAATACAAAGACCGGCATGAAGATGGCTTACACCATAGTGGCCGAAAGCGAAGCCAACCTGAAGCAGGGAAAGATTTCGGTAAACACCCCGATAGCACAAGGACTGCTTGGCAAGAAAGTGGGCGATGTAGCCGAAATCACTATTCCGCAAGGCAAAATCAGTCTGGAAGTTACAAACATTTCATTTTAATATATGCAAGGCAGCCCCGCATCATGCGGAGTTGCCTTGTGTCATTAACACCAAAGAGATATGGCAACAATATTCAGCAGAATTATAGCAGGTGAGATTCCCAGCTACAAGGTAGCCGAGAATGACAAGTTCTATGCTTTTCTGGACATCAACCCGTTGGCTAAAGGCCACACACTGGTTGTCCCGAAACGCGAGGTAGATTACATCTTCGATTTGGAAGATGACGAGTTGGCAGCCATGCATGTGTTTGCAAAGAGTGTGGCTTTGGCCATTCAGAAAGCATTTCCATGCAAGAAAGTGGGCGAAGCAGTCATAGGATTGGAAGTACCTCACGCGCATATCCATCTTATCCCTATTCAGAAAGAATCGGATATGATATTCTCAAATCCTAAACTGAAACTCTCTGCCGAAGAGTTTGCAGAGGTGGCCAAAGCAATCAACGAAGCCTGGGAAGGTAGTAACAAGTAATCTTCTTCTTTTTTTATATAGTCAAAAAAGGGTGTTGCCTCTGTATCCGGCAACACCCTTTTTGATTATACAAACTTATCGCCCAATTTCACCTGGGCGTCATTGACAAATTTGCGTATGGCCGCTTCATCATCTTTCTTGCAAATGAGCAGCACATTGTCTCGCAAGGCTACCAAATACCCTTCTAAATCTTGTATTACGGCCAGCTTGCCCTCCGGTATCACCACGATATTGTTGCGGCAATCGTACATCAGGGAGTTTCCATTCACGGCCACATTGCCGTTTGCATCCTTTGGAGCCACATCATACATGGCTCCCCATGTGCCCAAATCGGCCCATCCGAAATCGCAGAGCTGTACGAATACGTTGCCTGCCTTTTCCATGATGCCATAATCAATGGAGATATTGGGACAAGAAGCATAATTCTCTTCTCCATCGCCCAACTTATAATAGATTTCGGGCATCAGTTCCCGGAATGCGGCAAGAATCGTCTGGACGTTCCACAGGAATATGCCCGAATTCCAATAGAACTCATCGCTTTCCACGAACACTTTGGCAAATTCCAGTTCCGGTTTCTCGATGAAAGCCCTTACCTTGTAGAAGTCTCCTTGTTGCTCTTCATTCAGCTGGATGTAACCATAGCCGGTCTCCGGTCTGTTGGGTTTGATGCCCAACATAAGCAGCTGCGGAGAATGCGCCACAAAATCCAATCCCTTCAAAATAGCCTCCCTAAACTCATCCTCTTTCATGATAAGATGATCAGACGGCGCCACAATGATATTGGCCTCCGGATTTAAGTTTTTGATGTGATAAGATGCCCATGCTATGGCAGGAGCAGTATTTCGGCGGGTAGGTTCCAGTAAGATTTGCGAATCGTTTAGTTCCGGAAGTTGCTCTTTCACCAGCTCTTTATACGCCTCGTTGGTAGTCACAAATATATTTTCTACCGGTATAATTTTCTTGTATCGGTCAAACGTCTGTTGTATCAGCGACCGTCCGGTTCCAAAGAAATCAAGAAACTGTTTAGGCAGGTTTTTGCGGCTATACGGCCAGAATCGACTGCCTATTCCCCCTCCCATGATGACACAATAGTTATTGTTGTTTGTCATGATATCAAGTCGTTTTTAAAGTTTCCGCTAATATAGGATTATTTTTAGAAATCTCTTATTCGTTGCCCCATAAATCATGGCAAAATTATCTTTTTTTGAAAAAAAGTGCCATAAAGTTTGCAGATACAAAAAAAAGGCGTACCTTTGCATCCGCAATCGGGAAACAAACCTGTTGCATTTGCCCAGATGGCGGAATCGGTAGACGCGCTGGTCTCAAACACCAGTGGATTCACTTCCATCCCGGTTCGACCCCGGGTCTGGGTACAAAGGTAAAAGGATAAGTGGTTAATAAAAAAACGACTTATCCTTTTTCTCTTTTAAGAATGCTCCCGTTTTGTTCCTATAGAGCGGGTCTGTGACCCGGAATTAAAAGGAATAACCCGTTGGCGGAATTAAAAGTGATAATAGACGCCAACGGAGGAATAATTTGCTATAACATCTCATATATCCACCTATGGTAATGAAAACTTCGATGTCAGAGAAAAGTAGGCATAGTCAACCCATTTATCTGCTTTCACCGTTCAACGACCGCTGAACGGTCGATTTAGTTATCTTCGTGCACCTCTGAAGTTATCTTCTCGCACCGTTCAGCGGTCGTTGAACGGTGAGGGTAGTCTATATCGAATCCAGAGGTACATAAGCAATCGTGGCAATGAACATAGAATAGCGGACATTACCAACTATTTAATTCCGCCAACGGGTTAAGTATACATCTTCTGTGTGCAAATTAAAAAACGATTTTACAATATTGAAAATAGTTCAAGAATTAATCTAGTTAAACCAGATGAAAAGCAGTGTAAATACTTTCGTTTAGGAAGTTGAATATATCGCAGAAAAGCCGTGGCTGATACAACAAGAAATCATCCGAAAAGATTGTTTATATCGGAAACAATACGTAGTTTTGCGTGAAAGAGAAAAAAGAGATAATGTTATGAGACTCCAGATTCCGAAGGTTATCCGCATTAATTGGGACTTCTCCTCGCAAACACTCAATATAGAGAAATGGGTAATTAACTAATAAAGAGACAAAATATGAGAAAAGCAATCTTAATAGCCATATTAATGGTAGTGATTACAGCCTGCAACAAGGAGGCTGTAAGTAATCTGATTGTGGTGGATATGGAAAAAAGTTATCCCCAAAAGGAGCTTGTTTTGCAGGATTTTGCTGATGTGGAATATATACAACTGGAAAATAGTGACGATTTCGTAACTCAAGGGATCGTAGAAAGTATAGGGAAGAACTTTCTGTTGGTAACGAATGGCAATGGGGATGGAGACATCTTTGTCTTTGATCGGAAAACGGGAAAGGGGATAAGAAAGATAAACCATAAAGGACAAAGTGGCAAGGAATATATACAGATGACGGAAGCTGTGCTGGATGAAGAAAACGACGAGATTTTTGTCGTAGATTACTCAGGGAAAAAGGTTCTGGTTTATGACCTGCAAGGAAACTTTCGAAGAAATTTTAAATTTGCAGATGAGAGCTATTACACCTATACTTACAATTATGACAAGGAGCATTTATTGACCTTTAAAAGTTATCTGCCGGAAATAGAAAACACACAGGCTTGTCACGTGTTGGTCTCTAAAAAAGACGGGAGTATTGTCCATAAATTCCAATCGCCTTATACCCAATTTGCAACCCCCGTGTATAAAGGTGTGCATGAGAAATATGGAGAGATTACGGTTACGCCTCTTTTTTTCTTGACCGTACCTTCTGCCGAAGGCTGGCTGCTGACGCGAACTTCTTGTGACACAATATACAATTATGCGATGGAAAGTGCTATACCTTTTATAGTGAGGACGCCTTCAGTTTATGCGATGAAAACGCAGGCGTTTCTTTATCCTACGGCTCTTACAGAACGTTACATTTTTATGTACACTCAACAAAAGGAGCTTAATATGAATACGTTTAAAGGATTCCCAACGACAGAACTGGTGTATGACCGGCAAGAAGGTTCCGTTTGCCAGTGTACGGTTTATAACGATGATTTTACAGAGAACACAGCTGTTTCATTCATATCCAAACCCATTAGTAAAGATATTCTTGTTTGCCAAGCCTTGAAAGCAGAAGATTTGGTAAACGCTTATACAGAAGGGATATTGAAAGGTAAACTGAAAGAGTTCGCAGCTACATTGGGAGAGGAAGACAACCCTGTAATCATGTTAGTGAAAAATAGAGAGGACAAGACAGCATTATGAAACTCCGGAATCTGAATAATTTTGTGAAAACACTTATCGTCTTAATTGTTGTTTTAAATAGCTTTTCTTTGTTTGCTCAGACAACGAGCCAAAGAATAGTTAGCAGTGCTGATACATTAACTATAAATGTGGCAAAGGATTCTTTAGCAACTGGAAATAGCGTTATTGATACAACATTTTGCCGATCGATAATGTCCTGCGGAGATAGTATTCGCTATAATCTGAGGAAACCATATAACAAGGATGTCTTCAAATTCAAGTATGATTCATTCAAGGAAAAGATGAAAGATGCTTGGATTGGTGATATCTTGAAAGAAATTTTATTCAGATAGCATGAGAATCTTGTCGTTTGTAGATGAATGGTAAGAGGTTGTGCCAAAAGTAAAATAGCTTACAACTGTCATCCAGAGCGAAGCGAAGGATCTCGGATACATCTTTTGTGGCGTTAGATTCTTCGTCACTTCGTTCCCTGAATGACAATCGAAAGGCATAGTGTTCTAAATGAAGAGCTGCGAGACTACTCAGATAAAACGATTTTCTCTATCACTTCGGGATAATGCGCATATTCCAACTCATGCACTCTTTGGGCCAATGTGTCTGCTGTGTCTTCCGGCAGCACCGGGCAGGAGGCCTGAAAGATGATGCTTCCTTCGTCGTATTGTTCATTAATATAATGTATGGTGATTCCGCTTTCCTTCTCTCCGGCATTGATTACCGCCCAATGCACATGTTCGCCATACATCCCCTTGCCGCCGAACTTAGGCAACAGGGCAGGATGAATATTTACTATCCGGTGTGGATAATCATGCAGGATGTCTTCGGGTACTTTCAGCAGGAAACCTGCCAGCACAACGAAGTCGATGCCGTGGCGATGCAGCACGCGGAGTGCTTCGCCTTCGGCAAATTCCGGTGCCGTAATGATCACTGACTGGATGCCCAGCCGATTTGCACGCTTGAGCACGCCGGCCTGCATCTTGTTGGTTATCACCAAAGCTACTTCCGCCGTTTTCCTTTCGGCGAAATATCGGATAATTCTCTCGGCATTTGTTCCTTCTCCCGAGGCAAGAATGGCTATTTTCTTCATAATATTACTTGTTTTGGTGCACATAAATCAAAAAAATGTGCAAAATCTTGCATTTATTTGCGTGAATATTTGCTTAGCCCAAGAAATATTTATTCCTTTGCAACCGCAAAGAAAACAAAATAATTCAATTTATTAACTAAAAAATTAAAGTTATGTCTGAAATTGCATCAAAAGTAAAAGCTATTATCGTTGATAAATTAGGTGTAGAAGAATCAGAGGTTACTAACGAAGCAAGCTTCACTAATGATCTGGGCGCAGATTCATTGGATACAGTAGAACTGATCATGGAATTCGAAAAGGAATTCGGTATCTCTATTCCTGACGATCAAGCTGAAAAGATTGGCACAGTAGGTGACGCCATCTCTTACATTGAAGCTAACAGCAAGTAATTATCCCTCTTTTATAATATGGAATTGAAGAGAGTAGTAGTAACAGGTCTTGGTGCTCTTACTCCTGTGGGCAATACTGTTGCCGAAACATGGGAAAACCTTGTGAAGGGAGTAAGCGGAGCAGGACCTATTACTCGTTTCGATGTGTCCAAGTTCAAGACTCAGTTTGCTTGCGAGGTAAAAGGCTTCAACGGTGCAGACCATATCGACCGTAAGGAAGTGCGCAAGATGGACCTTTATACGCAGTATGCCATCGTTGCAGCCAAGGAAGCAATAGAAGATTCTGCCATGGACCTCGAAAAAGAAGATTTGAATAAAATCGGGGTAATTTATGGAGTAGGTATCGGTGGTATTCACACGTTTGAAGAAGAATTGTTGGGCTATGCTCAGACCAAAGATACCATAGGACCAAAATTCAGCCCGTTCTTTATTCCCAAGATGATTGCCGATATCGCTTCGGGACAGATTTCTATCATGTATGGTTTCCATGGACCTAACTTCACCACGACTTCCGCTTGTGCATCTTCATCCAATGCCATTGCCGATGCTTTCAACTACATCCGTTTGGGTAAAGCCAATGTAATTGTAGCCGGTGGTGCCGAAGCTGCTATTTTCCCGGCAGGTGTGGGCGGTTTCAATGCCATGCATGCATTATCTACCCGCAATGATGATCCTCAGCATGCATCGCGTCCGTTTAGCGCAAGCCGTGACGGTTTCGTTATGGGCGAGGGAGCAGGTTGCTTGATTCTGGAAGAACTGGAGCATGCCAAGGCACGTGGAGCCAAGATCTATGCTGAATTGGCAGGCGTAGGCGCTTCTGCCGATGCACACCACCTCACAGCTTCTCATCCCGAAGGATTGGGTGCCAAGCTGGTGATGATGAATGCACTGGAAGATGCAGAGATGAAGCCGGAAGACATTGACTACATCAATGTGCACGGTACTTCTACTCCGGTGGGTGACATCTCGGAAGCCAAGGCTATCAAGGATGTATTTGGCGAACATGCCTATAAGCTGAATATCAGCTCTACGAAGTCTATGACCGGACATTTGCTGGGTGCAGCAGGTGCCGTAGAAGCAATAGCCAGCGTGTTGGCAGTGAAGAACGATATTGTTCCGCCTACCATCAACCACGAGGAAGGTGACAACGATGAGAACATCGACTACAACTTGAACTTCACGTTCAACGAAGCTCAGAAGCGCACGGTACGTGCCGCATTGAGCAACACCTTCGGTTTCGGTGGACACAATGCATGTGTAATCGTAAAAAAATACGCTGAATAATCGTGTTTAGCAATCTTACAGATAGGGTAAGGCTTCTTTTTCGCAAGGATAAGGAGTCTTATCTTCGTTTTTATAAGATGTTGGGATTCTATCCCAGAAACATCAGTTTCTATGAACAGGCTTTGCTCCACAAGTCGCTTTCGGTAAAGTCGGAGAAAGGACGTTTGCTCAACAACGAGCGTTTGGAGTTCTTAGGCGATACCATATTGGATGCTGTCGTGGCAGACATCGTTTACACGAAGTTTGAGGGAAAGCGGGAAGGTTTCCTCACCAACACGCGTTCCAAGATTGTGCAGCGTGAAACCTTGAACCGCCTGGCAACGGAAATCGGTCTGGACAAGCTGATAAAATACACCGCCCGTCAGTCGGCCCACAACAGCTATATGTGTGGCAATGCTTTCGAGGCATTGGTAGGAGCCATCTATTTGGACAGAGGCTATCAGGCTTGCAAGGATTTCATGGAACACCGCATTATAGGGCGTTATATCAATCTGGAGAAGATTTCCCGTAAGGAAGTCAACTTTAAGTCGAAGTTGATAGAATGGAGCCAAAAGAACCATTTTGAGATTGTATTCGAGCTGGTGACCCAGTCGCACGACCAGGCTTACAGCCCTACCTTTGAAAGCGAAGTGCTGATAGAAGGCATATCGGGCGGACGTGGAACGGGTTACTCTAAGAAAGAATCTCAGCAGATGGCGGCAAAAGTAGCTTTAGGCAAGATTAAGCGTGACGCTCAGTTTGTAGAGTCTGTCTTTGCAGCAAAGGAGGCACACGAAGAGTCTGAGAATATGCCTTTGCTTCCTGTAGTGCAAGAGAGCATGGAAACAGCTTTGGTGGCAGCAACTGCCAAGACCGAAATGAGTAAACCGGAATGGGCGGAACAAATCGTCAGTGAAGCCGAAGAGGCTGCATTCCGTGAAATGTATGAAAACACGTGAAGAAGCACGAATGACATGGATAGTCTGTCATGAAATCCATGTCATTCGTGTTTTTTATTCCAACAGCCGACGGCTCAGATAGCGCACCGGATACCATACGGAGATGAATCCCACAACCAATACCGTAAAGAAAATCAAGATAATGTCCCAGACGTGTACGCTGACCGGATAGGCATCTACCACGAAGCTGCCGCTTGAGTTGCCGCCTCCTAAAGAAATCACTCCGAAGGATTGCTGGATGAAACATAGCGCCAATCCCAATACCACTCCTATGACAGCACCGAAGAAAGAAATCATGCTCCCTTCGAGCAGGAAGATGCGGGTGATGAGTTTGTCATCGGCTCCTAAGTTGCGCAGGGTCACGACATCAGTTCTCTTGTCGATAATCAGCATGGATAGCGAACCGATTACGTTGAAGCAGGCTATCATTAATATAAAGGTAAGGAAGATGTAGGAAATCAGCTTCTCTATCTCCATGATTCGGAAGGTATCGGCCTGTTGCTCGTAGCGGTCTTGCACACGGAAGTCGCTGCCCAATGTCTGTTGTATGCGTGATTTGACTGTACCGGCATTGGCGTCCGGCTTCAATTTCAGCTCCACGGAGCTGACTTCTGTTCCATATTGGAACAACTCCCTCACGAACGACAGGGAGGTAAGGATGTAGGAAGCATCGTATTTCTGCTGGTTCACGGCAAATATAAGGCCCGAAGAATGGAGCTTGGCCGTATGAAATCCGGATGACGGATTGGCTAAGTTTACTTTGGCTCCACGTTTGGGGGCATAGATTTCCAGCGGGTCTAAGAAACGGATGCCGGTGCCCAATATGGATGTCAGTTCTACTCCCGGCACGGCATAGTCAACAATCTCGTCATGTAGTATGAATTCTCCCCGTCCGAACAGGATGCTGTCTATGGCAGTCAGTTCCTCGAAGTTGTCTTCCACTCCTTTGAGGGTAGCCATGGCCTGCCGGTCCTTGTATTGCACCATGACATTCTCCTCCAGTGATTCGGAGAATACCGCCACTTCGGGCATCTGCCGCAAGGTTTCTATGCGTTTGTCCTGTCCGTTGAATACCTTGCCGGTGGTAGCCGTAATCTTCAGCTCCGGGTCGAAAGCCGTAAAGAAGGTGGCTACCAGGTCTTGAAATCCGTTGAACACAGAAAGGGTGCACACCAAAGCCAGCGTAGCCAAGGCCACCCCGCATACGGAGATGGCCGATATGACATTGATGGCATTGTGCGATTTCTTGGAGAAAAGGTAACGCTTGGCTATGTAGAAAGGGACGTTCACAATACAAGGAAAACGGGGTTACTTTTTCAGCAATTCGTCGATGTGTTCCACGTAATCCAGCGAGTCATCTACAAAGAACTTCAGTTCCGGAATGATACGCAACTGAAAGCGCACCCGTGTGCCCAACTCGTAGCGGATGGATTTCGTGTTGTCATTGATGTTCTTCACGATTTCCTGGTTTCTGGCAGAGGGGAACACACTGAGATATACGCGCGCTACACTGAGGTCCGGACTGATGCGTACAGCACTTACCGATACCAACACGCCGTTCATCGCTTTGGTCTGGAGCAAGAAGATTTCGCTCAGTTCCTTCTGTATGAGGCGGGCAATTTTATTCTGTCTGGTCGTTTCCATAAGTCTATATATATTTTAAGATTTACAAATTTCATTTCTTTCTGATGATGGTCAGCCCGTCGCGCAGCGGAAGGATGACTTTCTCTACTCGCGGGTCGGCAGCTATCAGGTCATTGAACTTCTTTATCCCGATGGTCTGAAGGTCGGCCGGACGCGGTTGTTCCAGCACATGCCCGTCCCACAATGTATTGTCGGCTATGATGTAACCACCAGGCGACAGCATACCCATCACCATTTCATAGTATTCGGTGTATTTCCGCTTGTCGCCGTCAATAAAGGCCAGGTCGAATGTGATACCCATGTCGGGGAGCAACTTCATCGCATCGCCTATGTAGAAGCGTATCTTGTCTGCATAGGGCGATTGCTCCAGCCACGGACGTGTGAAGTCCTCCTGCTCGTCATTGATTTCAAATGTGTGCAGCAAGGCTCCTTCTTCCAATCCTTCTGCCAGACAGAGTGCGGAGTAGCCGCTGTAAGTGCCTATCTCAAGCACTTGCCGCGGGCGTATCATCTGCACAAACATCTTCAGCATACGCCCCTGCAAATGGCCGGAGGCCATGCGGGGACGTAGCAGTTTCACATGCGTATCGCGGTAGAGCGCCTTCAGGTAGTCGCTTTCCGCATCGATGTGCCGGAGGATGTAATCTTCTAACTGACCGTAGTCCATTTCCTTATTATAAATAACGGTTGCGGTTGGGCAACACATATTCTATCCCATACTTCAGCACATCGCCCACTACGTTGATTTCGAGGAAAGATGTGCGCGTGCCTTGCTTTCCGCTGCTGAGGTAGGCCACCATATCCGTTTCGCTCAGCACGCCGTCGTCCAACAGCTTGCGCAGGGCGGCAAAATAGTAAGCCTGTCCGTTGGCTTTCTCGGGCATGTAGATGGCTTCCACGCCGTAGGACAATGCCAGATGCCGCATGGTCTTTTCCTTATAACAGATGGCAAGCACCGGATATTTGCCGCGGAAGGCAGCTAAGCTGCGTGCCGTGCGTCCACTGAAACTGTCGGTGATGATGGCGCGGATGTTCAGCTTGTTGGTTGCCTTTACGGCCTGCTTGGCCAGATAGGCCGTCACATCGTTGGAGCCTTCTTCCAGCGGGATGCGTATATTGTTTTCGGCTAATTTGTCTTTCTCTGCCTGTGCGGCCACTTTCGTCATGGTCCTGACAGCCTCTACCGGATACTTGCCGTAAGCAGTCTCACCACTCAGCATCAGGGCATCCGTGCGATAGTAGATGGCATTGGCTATGTCCGTCACTTCGGCACGGGTAGGACGCGGATTGTTTATCATGGTGTGCAGCATCTGGGTAGCCACGATGACCGGCTTCTTGGCTAAGATACATTTCTTGATCAGCAAGCGCTGGATGCCCGGAATGCGTTCTTGCGGCACTTCGATGCCTAAGTCGCCGCGGGCAATCATCACTCCGTCGGCCACTTCCAGTATTTCGTCTATATTGTCAACACCTTCCTGGTTCTCTATTTTGGCTATGATGCGGATGTCGCTTCCGTAGGCATCGAGAATCTGGCGTATGTCGAGCACGTCTTGTCTGTTTCGCACAAAAGAGTGAGCTATGAAGTCAATGTCCTTTTCGATGGCATACAATATGTTGTTGCGGTCTTTCTCCGTCAGCGAAGGAAGGTTGATGCGCACGCCCGGCACATTCACGCTCTTGCGGCTGCCCAATGTGGCTTCGTTTTGCACCTCGCAGAGCAGATAGTCGTCCGTCTTTTCTATGACATGCAGTTCCAGGTCGCCATCGTCAATCAGAATGTCACCCCCCACCTGAAGGTCGTGCACAAAACCGGGATAAGACACGGCAATGCATTCGCGGGTAGTTTCTTGTTCGGGAGTTCCCGTTATCTTCACCCGGTCGCCTATCTTGAACTGAATCGGTTCGCCACCGGCCAGTGTCGTGGTGCGCACTTCGGGACCTTTGGTGTCCATCAGTATGGCGATGCGGTTGGAAACTTCGCGCACATTGGCTATCAGCTTTTCAAACCCTTCGCGGGAGGCATGGGCAGTGTTCATGCGTACTACATTCATGCCTGCATCAAACAGGGCTTTGATAAACTCTACATCGCAGCGCTGGTCCGATATGGATGCTACGATTTTGGTCTGTTTCAACATCATAATCTTTTCACCTTAAATTATTACCTATCTAAAAACTATTTATTTCCTCATCAGCAGGGCTTCTATGGCCAGGCGGTAGGAGTGCAGTCCGAATCCGCAGATGACCCCCACGCAAGCACACGAAATCATGGACTTGTGGCGAAACTCCTCACGGGTATGCACATTCGAGATATGCACCTCGATGACCGGAGCCGTGACAGCCCGGATGGCATCCTGCAGGGCTATGGAGGTGTGCGTATAGGCTCCCGCATTCAAGACGATGCCGTCGTAATCAAAGCCCGTCTCGTGTATCTTGTCAATCATTTCCCCTTCTATGTTCGACTGGTAATACTCCAGTTCGATGTCCGGGTAAGCCTGGCGTAATTCCGCCAAATAATCCTCGAATGAAACTGCCCCGTAGATGGAAGGCTCGCGTTTGCCCAATAAATTGATATTAGGCCCATTGATTATTTGTATTCTCATATTTACACTGTATCTGAACTTTTTCTACCTTTGCAGGATATTTGGGCACAAAGGTAGGAAAAAGAAATGAAAAGAGAAGATAAAACAGATAAGATATTGGTGAGATACAAGCAATATTTGAAGTTGGAGAAATCTTTGTCGGGCAACACCATAGATGCTTATCTGACTGATTTAGACAAGCTGCTGGCTTATCTTACGCTGGAAAACATTCATATATTGGACGTGACGCAGGATGATTTGGAACAGTTCTTGGCCGGTTTGCGCGACATTGGCATTCACCCCCGTTCGCAAGCTCGCATCCTTTCGGGCATCCGCTCCTTTTATCGCTTTCTCATTATAGACGATTACTTGCAGGCTGACCCCACGGAGCTGTTGGAATCGCCGCAGATAGGATTCAAGTTGCCCGAAGTTCTGACCGTGGAAGAAATAGACCAACTGATAGGGAGCATCGACCGCGGAACCAAAGAAGGGCAGCGCAACCGGGCCATATTGGAGACTCTCTACAGTTGCGGACTGCGTGTGTCGGAGCTGTGCAACCTGAAGCTTTCCGACCTCTACTTCGACGAAGGCTTTATCAAGGTAGAAGGAAAAGGAAGCAAGCAGCGGCTGGTGCCTGTCTCGCCGCGTGCCATCAAGGAAATCAACCTTTATTTCATAGACCGTAACCAGATGAAGATAAAGCCTGGCTTTGAAGACTTTGTGTTCATCAGTGCTTTTGGCAAGAACATTTCGCGCATCATGGTCTTTCATATCATCAAAGTGTTGGCCGATTCCATCGGACTCAAGAAAACCATCAGCCCCCACACGTTCCGGCATTCCTTTGCCACCCACTTGCTGGAAGGTGGAGCCAACCTGCGCGCCATCCAGTGTATGCTGGGACATGAAAGTATTGCGACTACAGAAATTTATACACATATAGACCGAAATATGCTGCGCAGTGAAATCATCGAACATCACCCTCGAAACATCAAATTCAGACAAGAACATAAATAAGAAAGCCAAATCTTAATTTATTTTTAGATTAAACGAAAAAAAAGAGAGATAAGAGGTTAATATATAAGGGAGTTTTTCCTATCTTTGCCCCAAAGAGACGCGTGTGAACGCATTATCGTAGAAATAATATTACAAACGTTAAATTATAAAAGTAACTATGATTAAAAAACTGTATTTGCCTTTAGTGGCTTTGTTGGTTCTTGCCCTGTCATCATGCGGCAAGATGGGAGAGTTGTCTTCCGACTATTTCACAACCAATCCTGAGGTGCTCGAAGCTGTCGGCGGTAAGGTGCCTGTGACAATCAACGGTAAGTTCCCCGAAAAGTACATGAAGAAGAACGCAACCGTAGAAGTAACTCCGGTCCTGAGATGGAAGGGCGGCGAGGCAAAAGGACAGCCTGCTGTGTTCCAGGGAGAAAAGGTGCAGGGAAACAACCAGACTATCTCTTATAAGATGGGTGGTAACTACACGATGAAAGCTTCTTTCGACTATGTTCCCGAAATGGCTAACTCTGAACTTTATCTGGATTTCAAGATTACAAGAGGAAAGAAAACTTATACAATTCCTTCTGTGAAGATTGCCGACGGTGTAATCGCTACTGCTGAATTGCCTACAGCTGCCAGCTCTAACGCTTCATACGCCAACGATGCTTTCCAGCGTATCATCAAGGATGCTCAGACTGCCAACATCATGTTCTTGATTCAGCAGGCTAACTTGCGTAACAGCGAGCTGAACTCTGAAGATATGAAGGAATTCCACAAGAAGGTGGCTGAAGTTAATGCCGATACTAAGAACTACAAGTTGAACAACATCGAGATTTCTGCATACGCTTCTCCCGATGGTGGTGTGAAGCTGAACACAGGTCTGGCTGAAAACCGTGAAAGCAACACTGAAAAGTACTTGAACCGTCAGCTGAAGAAAGGCAAAATCGATGCTATCGTAGATGCTAAGTACACTGCTCAGGACTGGGAAGGCTTCCAGGAACTGGTTTCTAAGTCAAACTTGCAGGATAAGGATTTGATCCTCCGCGTTCTCTCTATGTATCAGGATCCCGAACAAAGAGAAGCTGAAATCAAGAACATCTCTTCTGTTTACAAGACTTTGGCTGATGAAATCCTGCCTCAGTTGCGTCGTGCACGCCTGACTGCCAACTATGACATCATTGGCCGCAGCGATGAAGAAATCAACGAAGCATTTGATACAGATGCTAAGGTGTTGAGCGTAGAAGAACTGCTGTATGCTGCTACACTGACTAACGACAATGCACGCAAGGAAGCTATCTTCAAGAAGACTACCGAACTTTATCCGAACGACTTCCGCGCATACAACAACTTGGGTGAAATGGCATTTGCTGCCGGCGATGCTGCCAAGGCTGAATCTTACTTCAAGCAAGCTGCTTCTAAGAACGCCAATGCTCCTGAAGTAAACGCTAACTTGGGTCTTTGCGAACTGGTTAAGAACAACGTAGCTGCTGCCGAAACTTATCTGGGTAAGGCTACAGGTGCCAATGCAGCCGGCGAAGCTCTGGGTAACCTCTACATCAAGCAAGGTCAGTATGACAGAGCCGTAGCTTCATTCGGCGATGCCAAGACTAACAGTGCTGCACAAGCTCAGATTCTGGCTAAGGACTACAACAAGGCTAAAGCTACTCTGCAGGCTGTGAAGAACCCCGATGCCATGACAGACTATCTGATGGCTATCGTAGGTGCACGCACCAACAACGCTTCATTGGTAAGCAGCAGCATCAAGAGCGCTATCGCTAAGGATGCTTCTATGGCTGAAAGAGCTGCCAACGACCGCGAATTTGCTAAATATGCCGATGCTATCAAATAAAGCATTGCTGATTTGATTCGCTGACATAATATAAAAGGTCGGGATGTCCTTAGTTGGGCATCCCGATTTTTTTTGTTGCTATGCCTTTCCGGTAAGTGTATGCTGTCGTCCCAACCTTCGCCTCTTGACAGCACCGTTTCCATTTTGATGAAGATGTAGAATCAAACTTCGTCATGACCTGAAGCAAACCTCGGATCATTTAATTCTAAACTTTAATCACTGCCACTGATTCGTCAATCAGTGCCACTGACTGAGCAATCA
>JAUNIV010000392.1 GCA_030523385.1 Bacteroidales bacterium
CTTTCGCCCCTTATATATAATATAAATATAATAAAATAAAAAAGATAAATATAAAGAAAATACTTCCTCAGAAACGGAAGTATAAAAGAAAGTAACGGTTTCTGAGGAGAATTTTGATAGTATCAAACCGGTGATTTGGTGCTTTAAAAAAAATTTTTGGTCCTTTAAAAAATAATTTTGATACGGTCAAAAAAATTTTTGCTCCTATGAAAACAAAAACAGCCAGGCGCATGTTGAAACGCTTGTGATACAAACGGTTTGCTGCATCACGCAAATAAACTTATCCAAAAAGGAGATTATTACGAGACAAATCGCTATTTTTGCCGGCGGAAACCAAAGAAACTTGAGAAAGAAAAAGGAACAATATGGCACAAGGCTCACGTCAAGTACAAACCCAGGCACAGCAACAGGTGCAAACCCTCTCACCACAGCAACTCATGGTAGTGAAGCTGCTGGAATTGCCAACCGTGGAGTTGGAAGAACGCATCCATGCCGAAATTCTGGATAACCCGGCTCTGGAAGAAGGGAGGGAAACGCCCGACAACGATGCGGAAGCCAATGAGGAATATGCCGAGGCCGACGGGCAGGAAGAGTCGGAAGGTGCCAATGCCAATGAAGACCTTTCGTTGGGCGACTATGGACACGAGGACGACATCCCCGACTATAAGTTGCAGGAGCATAACCGCTCGCGCGAGAATACGGCCGAAGAAATTCCTTTTTCGGACACTACTTCCTTCTACGAGCTGCTGCAAGAGCAGTTGGGCATGCGCGAACTGACCGAACAGGAGCGCGAAGTGGCCGAATACCTGATAGGCTCGCTGGACGACGACGGGCTGTTGCGCAAGAGCATGGAGGCCATTATGGATGAGCTGGCTATCTATCGCGGCATCAGCGTGACCGAAAAAGAGCTGGAGCGCATCCTCTCCATCATACAGGACTTTGACCCCGCCGGCATAGGCGCACGCGACTTACGCGAATGCCTGCTGTTGCAAATCAGGCGCAAGGCCGACTCGCCGCTGAAGCAGATAGAGCTGGACATCATAGGCAAGTGTTGCGACGAGTTTACCCACAAGAACAAAGAACGCATCATACAGCGGTTGGGCATTACGGAGGAACAGTATGCCGAAGCCGTGGGTGAACTCACCAAACTCAATCCGCGCCCCGGAAGTTCGTTGGGCGAAGTCATGGGGAAGAACATGCAGCAGATTGTGCCCGACTTCCTGGTGGAGGCATACGACGGCACCATCACGCTCACGCTGAACAACCGCAACGTGCCCGAACTGCGCCTGAACCGCGAGTTTACCACACTGCTCGACGAGCAAACGCGCAA
Organism: Bacteroidales bacterium; assembly: GCA_030523385.1. Classification (GTDB taxonomy): domain Bacteria; phylum Bacteroidota; class Bacteroidia; order Bacteroidales; family Bacteroidaceae; genus Phocaeicola. The sequence goes on from JAUNIV010000392.1 coordinate 1,331, forward strand.
CCGCGAGAACCAAAGCAAGGCATCGAATGACGCATTCTTGTTTCTCAAACAGAAGGTGGATGCTGCTCAAGGATTCATTAACGCCGTGAAGCAACGGCAACAGACGCTGCTTACCACCATGCAGGCCATCATCGACCTTCAGCGTCCTTTCTTCCTGGAAGGTGACGAGTCGTTGTTGCGCCCCATGATACTGAAAGACGTGGCCGAACGCACGGGGCTGGATATTTCCACCATTTCGCGCGTGAGCAACAGCAAGTATGTGCAGACTAATTACGGCATCTATCCGCTGAAGTTCTTCTTCGGCGACGGATATACCACCGAAGGAGGCGAAGAGATGACGGTGCGCGAGGTGAAGCGCATCCTGAAGGAATGTGTGGACTCAGAGGATAAGGCCAAACCATACGCCGATGACGAGCTGGCCGAGATGCTGAAAGCCAAAGGCTATCCCATAGCCCGGCGCACCGTGGCCAAATATCGCCAGCAGCTGAACATACCCGTGGCAAGATTGAGAAGATAATAATTGCGGAAATAGAGCTTATGGAAAATAATGAAATTACGAAGACAGCCGGATGGCTGGAAAGAGGTTCGCGCTTCATGTCGGCTTTGTTCACTCCGTTTCTGGTGCCGTTCATAGCTTTCTGCCTGTTGTTTTTCTGCACCTACCTGCGCATTCTGCCCATGCAATTCAGGCTTATCGTGTTGGGCATTGTCTATAGCTTCACTATCTTCATGCCTATGCTCGCCATTTATCTGTTTCATCGCATCAACGGCAAGACCATCCGCGAGCTGAGGCATCGGCAGAAACGGTTTGTGCCCTACGCGCTGACCATCATCAGCTACGTGGCCTGCCTGCTCACCATGTATAAGCTGCACCTTCCGCGCTATTTGTCGGGCATCATTGTGGCTGCGCTCTTCTGCATGATACTTTGCACACTCATCAATTTCCGTTGGAAAATAAGTACGCACGTGGCAGGCGGCGGCATGATGGTGGGCGGTCTGTTGTCCTATAGTTTCCTGTTCAAC
>JAUNIV010000393.1 GCA_030523385.1 Bacteroidales bacterium
ATCAGCCAATTGGCTCACGATGAATACAGCCATGTCTGCCGCAGAGATAGTGAATTTTATCCCCTTGCCATCCAGTGTGGCATTCACTTTTCCTGTAGCCGGACATTCTTTGACGGTGGTGCAACGCACGATAGTCCAGTCAAGCCTGCTCTTCCGAATCATCGGCTCCATGCGGTTCTTGTCGTCAATGACAGCCTGAAACCATTTCATGAACAACGGCAAGACAAGTTTCCGATATATCCAAGGAAGAAAGGCCAGGCTGTCTCCGGCTCCGATTACGCTGATGGCTACCAAACGCCTGATGTTCGTCCGTTCCATTTCTTCCATAATGATTTTGTTGGCCTCCGAGACAAAGGCAGTCGGCCGGCCATCGCCTTTGCCCCCGATTCCCAACGTCTGGATGACGGCCTCCTGTCCTTTCAACACACGGCGGATAGTGTCTCTGTCCATCACGTTACCTTCCATCACGTGCAGGTGTTCATGCCGGATGGTGACTTTCCGTGCATCGCGTGTCAGCACCGTGACCTCGTGTCCCACTTTCAATGCTTCGTTTACGACAGCCTTCCCTACGATGTCTGTCGCACCAAATACTACAATCTTCATAATTATATTCTTCAATTAATGATTTGTGTCGCAATTCTGCAATCTTTTCTCCCGAAACTCTGATGGAGAGCAACCTTCATGGTGCTTGAAATAACGCCCGAAAGTGGACTGATCGGGGAAATTCAGTCGGTCAGCAATCTCCTTGATGCTCATTTCCGAACATTCCAAGTATTGCCGCGCGAAGGTCATAGTGACATTGCTTATCCACTGCAAGGCGCTTTTGCCGCTCCTCTCCCGAATGATGGATGAGAAGTAATAAGGCGAGAGGTGTTGCTCGTCGGCATAATACTGCACGGTGCGTTGCCTGTGGCAGTTCTCATATACCGAGACAAGGAAGCGGCCCAGTATCGCATCATCCTTGTTCTGCGGCATTGCCTCCACCGGAGTATTGCTGAAGTAGGCTTCGAGCACTTTCAGGCAAAGGGCATAGCGCAGATGGCGCAAACAATCGGCACGAACCTTTTCCGCAAACTTCCTGTGCATGTCCGGCAAATCTTCTTTCGCGGATGGTCCGTTTCTCCGTATCATATCATAGAGGCGCAGCATTTCGCCGGCCTGCGTTTCCGATATTTCCACACAAGGCGAGTTGCGCACCTGCAACCGTTGCCGTATGTCTATCGGGCTGACTACCGGATAATAGGTCTCCACATCATCTTCTTCCAAGATGCCTTGCAGGTCCGGGCTCTTTTCAAGTATCTGGAAAAAGGTGTTGGGAGTATAAATGCACAAGCAGTTACGGGATATTTGATAGGTACTTGAACCTAACAAGATACGTGCCGTCCCCGTCCGGCAAAGGAAGAAACCGTATTTATGAACCGACACCATGTAATGGTTGGCATTGAGTTCGTCTATATCCAAAGGTCGTTTATATGACAGCATTGTTTTGATTTTTGTATAATTCCCGGAGGCAAAACTACGGAATAAATCAGAAAACACTATCAAACAAAGAAGGGTAAATTGATGTCGTTTGGGGAATTGCACAACAATCCGTTAAAATTGAAGATTCCTTATGGATAACATGCTCACCCAATACGTCATGGGCGCGAAATGGAAACCTTATCTGATAAACTGTATGACGCGGGGCATCCACCGCCCCGTGGAGTTCCAACGTGCGATAAAAGGGGCAACAAGGCGCGTACTGGTGCAGCAGCTTGGCGAACTGGAAGCCGTAGGCATGGTGCGCCGGGTGGTTCACAACACCGTGCCGATGAAGACGGAATACTTCCTGACCGAGCTTGGCGAGTCGCTTGTCCCAATCATCCGCCTGATGGATGCGTGGGGCAATGAGCATCGGGGGATGTTTGATGAGATGGGGAATGTCATAGCATATACGAATTCATAACCATATAGCATATAGTCCCTCCAATAATTGATAGGAATGCATTTCGTTTCCATATATGCAATAGAGCAACAATGATACCTGCCGCTATTTCGGGAATACCATGATTGCCTGTCAATACGTTTGTGTTTTGATAACAATAGACGACCAACATCCCAAAGATTGCTGATGGAAGTGTACGCCCCAAATACTTGATATACGATGGAACCGTCTTACCCGGACGGAATACAAAGAAAGCAATTCCTCTTGTGAGAAATGTGCAAGCTATAACTGTCAGAATAATCCCAATGTGCGAAGTGTTCATCATCATGCAATCCTCCTTTCGATAGATTTTCTCTGTATAGTCAATATCATAAGTATTACACCTATTGATGCCAGCGTCAGCCAAGTCTTATTGAAAAGGAGC
>JAUNIV010000394.1 GCA_030523385.1 Bacteroidales bacterium
GGAAGGGGGGATACCCGATAAGCAGCTGGATGTTCCTTGGGAAACCTGTATGGGCATGAATGGCTGGGGATGGCGTAGCGAAGGTGAGTACAAGCCGCTGAAACATATCCTTGCCAGCTTAGTGGAAGTGGTGGCTAAAGGAGGAAACTTTCTGCTGGGTGTAGGCCCGAATGGGGAAGGTGTCTTCGATGATAAGGCTGTGGAGATGATCAAGACCATCGGTCAATGGATGAAGAAGAACGGAAAGGCCATTTACGGAACGCGGACTACACCGCATTACAATGACGGAAACATCTGGTTTACTGCCGACAAGAATGGCAAACGGATGTATGCCATTTATGCCTTGCCGGAAGGACAGGAGCAAGTGCCTGAAATCATAGAGTGGACGACCCATCTGCCCAAAGGAAGAAAAGTGACTTTGGTGGCCAACGGCAAAAAACTGAAATGTCAGGTGGACGGAAACCGTGTGAAAGTGTGGTTGCCGGCGGATGTGGATCGTACAGCTTCCATGGCAATGATGTTTGATGCGGAATAGGTTCGGGGTATAAAACTCCATTTCTAACCCGGGTAAGAAATGCGTCTCACCTTTGTAAGAGATGCTTCCGACTTTCGTGAGAAATGCGTCTTACCCGGGTGAGACGGTCGAAGGAACTATCTTTCGTGACATTTAAGATGATTGAGCTGAGGCATATAAGATGCCTCAAGTTCAATCTATAGGTTCAATCAAGTATCCGGCTTTGCTTATTAGTCCCATGATTTCTTTGTCTGTCAGTTTATCGGAAAAGACAGTCAGTGTACGGTCGGGATCTGATAAATCCAAATTCCATTCCTCTCTATTTATTTTGCCTTGCAATGTCTTTTCTATTCTGGCAAGACAACCCTCACACTTTGCGTTCGTTCTAAAAATCATTGTTTTCATTTGAATTGATTAAGTTATTTATATGCTTTCTTGTATGGGTGATTTTATCACGATGCAAATTTAGGGATAGGGAGGTGCAACTTAATTGCAAAAGATGGACAATGAGTGCCTCAACAATAACATTTTCATCTCCATAATACTTTTCTTTTTGAATCAAATTACATATCTTTGAGGTGCATTGAACATTTTTGTTTGTTAGATTGAACATTTTGAGAAAACACATTGAACATTTATGAAAAATGGAATACAGAAGAACGCAATTTGATGAAGTCTTTAGCCGCATAAACGAGCCACGAAGCAAAATGCAGGTTATTGTAGGTCCTCGGCAGGTAGGTAAGTCCACGCTTATCGGTCAGGTTCTGGAAGAATGTACTATTCCGTTGGAAAGTTATTCGGCCGATGATGTGGCTGGTGTGTCTGCCGATTGGCTCGCCCAAATATGGGAATCGCAAAGGATGAAGATGGCTGTGCGCGGAGAGCCCAAAAGACTTTTGGTTATAGACGAGATTCAGAAAATAAAGAACTGGAGTGAAACGGTGAAAGCTGAATGGGATCGTGATACAAGAGAAAAAAGGCAACTAGTGGTCGTATTGTTGGGGTCTTCCCGAATGTTGATAGAAAAAGGTCTGACGGAATCTCTCGCCGGACGTTTTGAACTGATTCGCCTTTCTCACTGGACATATACCGAGATGAGGGATTGTTTTGGATGGTCGTTGCAGCAATACGTTTATTTTGGCGGTTATCCGGGTGCGGCACAGTATATCAATCAAGAAACACGTTGGAGGAATTATGTAAAAGATTCGTTGATTGAGCCTTCTATCTCGAAAGATGTGCTGATGGATACAAAAATCATGAAACCACAACTCTTACGGCAATTGTTTGAAATAGGCAGCAGTTACAGTGGAGAGCTTCTGTCGCTTACTAAGGTGGCTGCACAGTTGCAGGATGCTGGCAATGTAACGACGCTTGCCGGTTATCTGCATCTTCTGGATGAATGCGGATTGCTTTGCGGGTTGCAGAAGTTTGCAGAAGATGATGCCAGAAAATACAATTCAGTCCCGAAGTTTCAGGTTCATAACAGTGCACTCCGCAATGCCTATGCAGATGAAGACTTTTCGGAAGTCATGGAAGACCCGAAGCTATGGGGACGGTATGTGGAATCTGCCATCGGTGCACATTTGGTCAGTCAGGCACAAATCTATGATTATAAGGTATATTATTGGAGAGATAAGAAAGATGAAGTGGATTTTGTTCTTGTAAGGAGAAATAAGAAGGTAGCGATAGAGGTGAAAAGCGGGAGAAGGACTACCAATCAGGGCTTGTCTGTTTTCTCAAAGATGTATCATCCTTATAAAGCCTTTGTGGTAGGTTCCGGAGGATTGTCCTTTGAGGAGTTTTTGTCTATGGACCTTGATTTGCTTTTCA
>JAUNIV010000013.1:0-7762 GCA_030523385.1 Bacteroidales bacterium
CAAGTGATAAACTGTTTTTTTAATCCTCTTTTTGGTTACGAATGATAATTTATACGAAAAAAAATCTTAGTTTTATTTGCCAGTTAAGAAAAACGCTTTACCTTTGCACCCGTTAAAGAAAAAAGAAAAGATATATGAATGTTACTACTCTAAATAACCTGGCAGTCTTGCATATTATTCACGTCGTGGTGGTCGCACCGGGAGCGTGAGAAAGGTTGTGTATGTGTAGTTGTACATATAAGGAGATAAATGGAAGCCTTTCTCACAATGATGTGGGAGAGGCTTTTTTATTTAAGAGTAAGAGTTAAAAAGATAGATTTAGATAGGAAAGATGAAGAATCAGTTACGCAGTTCGTTTAGCACGCAGGGCCGCCGGATGGCAGGAGCCAGAGCATTGTGGGTGGCCAACGGCATGAAGAGGGAGATGATAGGAAAACCTATCATTGCCATAGTCAACTCGTTTACGCAGTTTGTTCCGGGGCATACACACCTGCACGAGATAGGTCAGCAGGTAAAAGCCGAAATAGAGAAATTGGGATGTTTCGCAGCGGAATTTAATACCATTGCCATTGACGACGGTATAGCTATGGGACATGACGGCATGCTCTATTCGTTGCCCAGTCGAGACATCATAGCCGACAGCGTGGAATACATGGTCAATGCACATAAGGCGGATGCCATGGTGTGCATCAGCAACTGTGACAAGATTACGCCGGGCATGCTGATGGCTGCCATGAGGCTGAACATCCCTACCGTATTCGTGTCGGGCGGACCGATGGAGGCCGGAGAATGGAACAACCAGCATCTGGACTTGATTGATGCCATGATTAAGTCGGCCGATGCATCGGTGAGCGATGAAGATGTGGCACAGATAGAAAACAATGCCTGCCCCGGTTGCGGTTGTTGTTCGGGCATGTTTACTGCCAACTCCATGAACTGCTTGAACGAAGCCATCGGATTGGGACTTCCCGGCAACGGGACTATCCTGGCTACACACGTAAACCGTGCCCGCCTGTTTAAGGACGCAGCCGCACTCATCGTGAAGAATGCTTATAAATATTACGAAGAAGGCGATGAAAGTGTATTGCCCCGCAGCATAGCCACACGCGATGCTTTCCTCAATGCCATGACGCTGGACATTGCCATGGGAGGTTCTACCAACACGGTGCTCCACTTGCTGGCTGTGGCTCACGAAGCCGGAGTAGATTTCAAGATGGATGACATCGACATGCTTTCGCGCCGCGTACCCTGTCTTTGCAAGGTAGCTCCCAACACTCAGAAGTATCACATTCAAGACGTAAACCGTGCCGGAGGTATCCTCAATATTTTGGGCGAACTGGCTAAGGGAGGTCTGTTGAAGACCGATGTGAAGCGTGTAGATGGACTGACATTGGCCGAGGCTATCGACAAGTATAATATTAATAAGGTAGAAATAGATGCCGAAGCACTCCGTATCTACATCAGTGCACCGGGCAATAAATTCAATATCAAGTTGGGTTCGCAGGACAGCGTGTACAAGGAACTCGATAAAGACCGTGCTTCGGGCTGCATCCGCGACTTGCAGCATGCTTACAGCAAAGACGGTGGTCTGGCTGTGCTGAAAGGCAACATAGCCCAAGACGGTTGTGTGGTGAAGACAGCCGGAGTGGACGAAAGCATCTGGAAGTTCTCCGGACCTGCCAAGGTGTTCGACTCACAGGAAGCAGCTTGCGAAGGTATTTTGGGTGGAAAAGTAGTGAGCGGAGACGTGGTGGTCATTACCCACGAAGGCCCTAAGGGAGGCCCCGGCATGCAGGAAATGCTTTATCCGACCTCTTATATCAAGTCTAAGCATTTGGGTAAGGAATGCGCCTTGATTACCGACGGGCGTTTCAGCGGAGGTACTTCGGGACTGAGCATCGGACATATCTCGCCCGAAGCGGCAGCCGGAGGAAACATCGGAAAGATTATAGACGGTGACATCATCGAGATAGACATCCCGAACCGCAGCATCAACGTCAAGCTGAGCGACGAAGAACTGGCAGCACGCCCCATGACACCCGTCACCAGAGACAGGCAAGTGTCTAAGAGCCTGAAGGCATACGCCAGCATGGTAAGTTCGGCAGACAAGGGCGGAGTGAGAATCATCGAATAAGTTAAGAATTAAATTCTCGATTTTACAACTATGGCAAAAGAAAAAATCACAGGAGCAGAGGCGTTGATGCGTTCTTTGGAATATCAGGGAGTGAAGACCTTGTTTGGTTATCCCGGAGGTTCCATTATGCCTACTTTTGATGCTCTGTACGACCATCGGAATACATTGAACCATATATTGGTACGTCACGAACAGGGAGCTGCCCATGCAGCACAAGGCTTTGCCCGTGTATCGGGTGAGGTTGGTGTCTGTCTGGTCACCAGCGGTCCGGGAGCCACAAACACCATTACCGGTGTGGCCGATGCCATGATAGACAGTACGCCTATTGTGGTGATTGCCGGACAGGTAGGAGCTTCTTTCCTCGGTACGGATGCTTTTCAGGAAGTCGATTTGGTAGGTGTTACGCAGCCTATCAGCAAATGGAGTTATCAGATTCGTAGGGCAGAAGACGTGGCATGGGCAGTGGCTCGTGCGTTCTACATAGCAAAGAGCGGACGTCCGGGTCCTGTGGTGCTGGACTTTGCCAAGAATGCACAGGTGGAGATGGTGGACTATGAGCCTATGAAGCTGGACTTCATACGCAGCTACGATCCCGAACCGGACATTGACAAGGAATGCTTGCAGGAAGCAGCCGACTTGATAAACAGTGCCGAACGTCCGTTGGTATTGGTTGGCCAGGGAGTAGAATTAGGCAATGCACAGGATGAACTGCGTGCATTCATCGAAAAGGCGGACATGCCTTGCGGATGTACGTTGTTGGGACTGTCGGCCATTCCTACCGCTCATCCTCTGAATAAAGGAATGTTGGGTATGCACGGCAACTTAGGCCCGAATGTAAAGACCAACGAATGCGATGTGTTGATAGCCGTGGGCATGCGCTTTGACGACCGTGTGACCGGCAATCTGGATACATACGCCAAGCAGGCTAAGGTGATTCATCTCGACATTGACCGCTCTGAGATAAACAAGAATGTGAAAGTGGATGTGCCTGTAGTGGGCAACTGCAAGAAGACATTGGCTCTGCTGACGCATCTCATCAAAGAGAACAAGCATACCGAATGGATAGAGAGCTTTGCCGAATACGAAAAGACAGAATATGAGCGGGTAATCAATAAGGAAATCCATCCGACGGAAGGACCGCTGAACATGGGAGAGGTGGTACGCGCCGTGAGTGAGGCTTCGCACAACGAAGCAATCCTGGTGACAGACGTTGGTCAGAACCAGTTGATGGCAGCCCGTTACTTCAAGTATAGTAAAAGCCGTAGCATTGTGACTTCGGGCGGATTGGGCACGATGGGATTCGGACTTCCTGCCGCCATAGGAGCAACCTTCGGACGTCCCGACCGCACGGTGTGTGTGTTTATGGGAGACGGTGGCTTGCAAATGAACCTTCAGGAGTTGGGCACCGTGATGGAACAAAAAGCTCCCGTAAAGATCATTCTGCTGAACAATAACTATTTGGGCAATGTACGCCAGTGGCAGGCCATGTTCTTCAATCATCGCTACTCGTTTACTCCGATGCTGAATCCCGACTACATGAAGATAGCCGAAGCCTACGAGATACCTTCGCGCCGCGTGATAAACCGCGAAGACTTGCAGGATGCCATCAGCGAAATGTTGGCTACGGATGGTCCGTTCCTGCTGGAAGCCTGCGTCATAGAAGAAGGCAACGTCATGCCTATGACTCCTCCGGGCGGCACGGTGAACCAAATGTTGCTGGAGTGTTGAAAGGAAAAATAAGAACTAAAAGGTGGAGAATTTAAGCTTATGGATAAGACTTTATATACATTAATCGTTCATTCGGAAAACATTGCCGGTCTGCTGAACCAGATAACGGCTGTGTTTACCCGTCGTCAGATCAACATTGAGAGCCTCAATGTGTCTGCCTCTTCCATCAAAGGCGTACATAAATATACCATTACCGCCTGGACCACTCAGGATGTCATAGAAAAAGTGGTGAAGCAGATAGAACGGAAGATAGACGTATTGCAGGCACACTATTTCACCGACGATGAAATCTACCAGCACGAAGTGGCTTTGTATAAACTCTCTACTCCGGAGTTTGAGAAGAATCCCATCGCTTCCAAGGTTATCCGCCGTTACAATGCCCGCATTGTAGAGGTGAACCCCGTATTCTCCATCGTAGAGAAGAACGGCATGAGCGAGGAAATCACTTCTCTTTACGAAGAGTTGCGTGCGCTGGATTGTGTGCTCCAGTTTGTCCGTTCAGGACGTGTGGCCATCACGACTACATGCTTTGAACGTGTGAACGAGTACCTGATGATGCGTGAAGAAAAGTATCGCCAACAGAAGCAGGAGGCAGGACAATAATGACCGACCGGAAAGTAGGAACATATAAGTTTGTGGCAGAGCCGTTCCACTGCGATTTCAGTGGCAAGCTCACGTTGGGCATGTTGGGCAACCATTTGCTGAACTGTGCCGGGTTTCATGCCACGGACAGAGGCTTCGGAATGGCTACGCTGAACGAGAACCATTACACATGGGTGCTCTCCCGTCTGGCCATCGAGCTGGAAGACTTGCCTGTGCAGTACGAAGACTTCAGCATACAGACGTGGGTAGAGGCTGTTTACCGCCTGTTTACAGACCGCAACTTCTCCATACTGGATAAGGAAGGCAGGGTGATAGGCTATGCCCGTTCGGTGTGGGCCATGATCAGCATCGAAAGCCGCAAGCCTGCCGACTTGCTGAACCTGCATGGAGGCAGCATCATGGATTATGTGTGCGACAAGGAATGTCCCATCGACAAGCCGGGACGCATCAAGGTGACAGAGAAAACTCCGTGGGCCGAATATCGCACCAAATACAGCGACATAGACATCAACGGCCATGTGAACAGCATCAAGTACATCGAGCACATCCTCGACTTGTTCCCTCTGGACTCTTTCCGCGGAAGGCGTGTCAGACGTTTCGAGATGGCTTATGTGGCCGAAAGCTATTACGGCGATGTACTCAGCTTCTTCTGTCAGGAAACGGAGCCGGGCACCTACGATATAGAAGTGAAAAAGAACGGCACGGATGTGGTCGTTCGCAGTAAAGTGATATTTATTTAGTTTAGTAACAATAGGGCGGCGCAGTGTTGCCCGTAAAATTAGTTTTTAAGAAAATGGCACAATTGAATTTTGGCGGTGTTATCGAAAATGTAGTAACCCGCGAAGAATTTCCTTTGGAAAAGGCACGTGAAGTATTGAAAGATGAAACAATCGCTGTTATCGGTTACGGCGTACAGGGTCCGGGTCAGTCACTGAACCTGCGCGACAATGGTTTCAATGTAATCGTAGGCCAGCGTCAGGGTAAAACATTTGAAAAGGCTATTGCCGACGGATGGGTTCCAGGCGAAACTTTGTTCAGCATTGAAGAAGCTTGCCAGAAGGCAACCATCGTGATGTGCTTGTTGTCTGATGCCGCTGTCATGTCAGTATGGCCCACTATCAAGCAGTATCTCACTCCGGGCAAGGCTCTGTATTTCTCTCATGGCTTCGCCATCACATGGAATGACCGCACGGGTGTAGTTCCTCCTGCCGATATCGACGTTATCATGGTAGCTCCCAAGGGTTCGGGTACTTCATTGCGTACCATGTTCCTCGAAGGCCGTGGCTTGAACTCTTCATACGCCATCTATCAGGATGTAACCGGCAAGGCATACGACCGCACCATCGCTTTGGGTATCGGTATCGGTTCAGGCTATCTGTTTGAGACTACCTTCATCCGCGAAGCTACTTCCGACCTGACTGGCGAACGCGGTTCATTGATGGGTGCTATCCAGGGCTTGCTGTTGGCTCAGTACGAAGTGTTGCGTGAAAACGGACATACTCCTTCTGAGGCTTTCAACGAAACAGTAGAAGAGCTGACTCAGTCATTGATGCCGCTCTTTGCCAAGAACGGTATGGACTGGATGTATGCCAACTGCTCTACCACAGCACAGCGCGGTGCGTTGGATTGGATGACTCCGTTCCACGATGCTATCAAGCCGGTAGTACAGAAGTTGTATGAAAGCGTGAAGTCAGGTCACGAAGCTCAGATCTCTATCGATTCTAACTCTAAGCCCGACTATCGCGAGAAGCTGGAAAAAGAACTGAAAGCATTGCGCGAAAGCGAAATGTGGCAGGCTGCCGTAACAGTTCGTCAGTTGCGTCCGGAAAATAATTGATGATTTTCCGCTGAGCGGAAGACAATCATAAAGCAGAAGGTGTGCCTTTGCATGGAATTGCTGTCAGCAGTAATTTCCGGCGGGCACACTTTTCTTTTTTTTATTATTTATAAAAAATAAATGTTCATGGGGTTGTTCGCTTCTCGGGCAGTCGGTAATTTTGCATAAAACAAAATAAATGATGAAAAACAGATTATTGTTTCTTTTGGTATATACATTATTATTAGGCTCTCTTCATGCACAGAACAAATACTTCCCGCCTTATTATCCTACCTTGAACGGGGTGGATGAGTATGCTGCATGGTATGTGGTTTATCCCGATTCTTTGCTCAGAAAAGAAGTTCCGGGAGAGGCCGTGTGTACGGTTCGTATTGACAGTATGGGGAACGTGGCAGACAAGCAGACTACGGCTTCGCATCCTCTTTTTGCCCGCGCGGCAGAGGCTGTCATAGACCGCATGGACCATTGGCAGCCCGCTTTGCTCAACGGAAAGTGCATAGACACAACGGTCGTCATCCGCATCCCTTTTAATCCCGATGCCTATCATGACAAAGTGTGGAGGCAGAATCAGGTGCTTGAGCCTTGCCGCGGACAGCATGTGGATGTCCTTCCTTCTTTTCCCGACAAGATACGTGCATTGGTGATGGGCAACATGCGATGGCCCGACCCGCAGGTGCAGACTGCCGTGGCGGTTTGCCGATTCACGGTGAATGCTGAGGGCAAGGTAGAGAATGCGCATATCTTGAAAAGTACGAATCCGGTGTTTGATAAGGAAGCCTTGCATATCCTTTCCAGCTTCCCGCAGCTTGTCCCTGCACAAAGGGGAGGAAAGGCCGTGCCATTCGACTATTACCTGACCATCAATTTCTGGAAGCTCGATTTGGAATATCATTTGCGATACGTGGAGAAGGCCCGTAAGGATTTTGAGAAAGCTCAGATTGACCCTTATACGCCTGCTACTTATCCCGGCGGCACGATTGCGTTGGCTCAGTTTATCCAGGCACAGCTGAACATTACTCCTGAGATGAAAGCTACGGGTAAGAAAGGCCGTGTGATTTACAGTTTTGATGTCGATATAGACGGAACCATGAAGAACTTCAAACTGGTGCGCGGGCTTCATCCGCTGATGGATGCCGAAGCTCTTCGTGTATTGCAGCTGACCGACAAGAAATGGCGGTGTGAGTATCATTTCAATACCGGGAAATGGTATCGGGAATTTAGTGTCAGCCGATTTACCATGCCGGTCTACTTCAATTGGTAAAACATAATCATAGGTAAGAAACTCCGTTTGTCCACGCATATATCTTCGTGGGGCTATGAAGATATATGCGTTGCTTCACGAAGATATCTTCATGGGCCGATGAAGATATCTGCATGAAAACAGCCTTTCCTAAGCTTTTATTTCCCTCTCCTATTCATAGAGCAAATATTGTTCCCTCATGGCTTTGTAAGCCTCCAGT
>JAUNIV010000013.1:7772-14983 GCA_030523385.1 Bacteroidales bacterium
TGCCACGTGCTGCGGATCGTCTCTTCGTCCGCACCTCCGATGATTTGCCTGCGCACATCGGGAGTACCCACCAGCAAGTCGAACCACTGCGGACGGGTGAAGAACCGGTCTGCTTTGCCCATTTCCTTGTAAGCCCGGTAGTAGGCAATGACATACTTCAGCGAAAAACCTTTGGGAGCGGCAGAATGTCGCAGATTGTTCCCGTAGCAATATTGCCCTTTGTACATCGGATTCTTGTCGAAACCTTCCAAAGATTCGGGTTTGAAGGAGAAGGAAGAGAGACGTATGTCCGGCGAACCGATGACTTGGAAAGGATAGGGAGTGCCTCGTCCTACGCTGATGGCTGTTCCCTCAAAAGGACAGAGCGAAGGGTAAAGCGCAATGGATTGGTCGTTGGGCAGGTTGGGAGAGGGCTTCACTGGCAGGGAGTAGGGCTGTCCGTGCTTCCATCCTTCTATGGGGATGACGCTGAGGCGACACTTCTTCCCGTTGGCCAACCAGCCTTCGCCGTTTATCATCCGGGCCAGTTCGCCCACCGTGCAGCCGTGTAGCACGGGGATGGGATGCATCCCCACAAAGCTTTTCTGACTCTTTTGCCGTACCGGACCATCCACGTAGTCGCACGGATTGGGACGGTCTGTCACGAGGAAATCCTTCTGTTGTTCGGCGCAAGCCTCCATGACGTAGTGCATCGTGCTGATGTATGTGTAGAAGCGGGCGCCCACATCCTGTATGTCGAACACCACCAAATCTACATCGGCCAACTGCGTGGCAGTGGGCTTCTTGTTCTTTCCGTAGAGCGAGAGAATGGGCAGCCCTGTGCGGGTGTCTTTGCCGTTCTTCACCGTTTCTCCGGCATCGGCATCCCCTCTGAAACCATGTTCGGGGGCAAACACCTTCTTTACCTCCACGCCCGAAGCCAACAGGGTGTCGAGCAAATGCACGTCTCCCACCATCGAAGTCTGGTTGACCACCAGGGCTATTCGCTTTCCTTCCAGCATGGGCAGCAACCGATCCATCTGTTCCGCACCGTTCACCACCGTCTGTGCGGTCAGTGCCTGTAATATAAATAACAGGTGGCAAAGCAGGAAAATGCAGTTTCTCTTCATCATATATGGCAATTATTTTGTAATATTGCACAAAAATAAGCAATAAATTGAATATGGATGCACTTGCTATCATTAATAAATATTATCCCGAAGATAATGAGTTGAAACATATCCTGCTGACGCATAGCCGTTCCGTGGCCGATAAAGCATTGTGGATAGCCGACCGTCATCCCGAACTCCACTTAGACCGGCAGTTTCTGGAAGAAGCGGCCATGCTCCACGATGTGGGTATCTTTCTTACCGATGCGCCGGGCATTCATTGTTTTGGCTCGCATCCTTATATTTGTCACGGCTATTTGGGTTCGGAACTGATGCAGCGCGAAGGCTTTCCGCGTCATGCACTGGTGTGCGAACGCCACACGGGGGCAGGCATGTCCTTGCAGAGCATCATGGAACAGCAGTTGCCCGTGCCACACCGCGACATGGTGCCGGTATCGCTGGAGGAGCAGGTGGTATGTTTTGCCGACAAGTTCTTCTCAAAGACCCACCTGGACCGTGAAAAGACCGTAGAGAAAGCACTGAAAAGCATCTCACGCTACGGACAAGACGGAATCATCCGCTTCAATCACTGGTGCGAATGTTTCTTGTAAGCATTAAAAATAAATTAAATATCGGCCAAATAGTTCATAATTGGCGGATAATGCTTAATTTTGCCCACCAAAAGCGTAAATGAATAATGTGAATGACGCCGCTAAAACGACATAGATTTATAACATTCTTACTACTATTTGTATGCTTGCTGCTTTCAGTCAGTACAGGAGCTCAGCGTAGAAAAAGAAATACTGTTTCCGGCAGTGATACTGTGAGAATAGATAGTACCGTGGTAGATACGACGAGCGTAGATACATTGCTTGCAGATACGGCTGCTCCGAAGAAGAAGCAACCGCTGGATGCCCCTGTGGTGTATGAAGCCAATGACTCCATCGTGTTTACGGAGGGAGGATATGCCCATCTGTATGGCGAAGGAAAGGTGAACTACGAAAGGATAGAACTGACTTCGGCTGTAATCACCATGAACATGGATAGCAGTACGGTGTATGCACGAGGCGTGCCCGATTCGTTGGGGGTAGAGACCGGTACCCCTATCTTCAAGGATGGCGAGACGCCTTACGAATCGAAGATTATGCGCTACAACTTCAAGTCGAAGAAAGGTTTCATCAATAGCATCATCACTCAGCAAGGCGAAGGATACGTGACCAGTGAGGAAGCCAAAAAGGGTGCCAACGATGAGTTGTACCTGCGTCATGGTGTCTATACCACTTGTGACAATCACGAGCATCCCCACTTCTACTTGCGCCTTTCCATGGCCAAAGTGCGTCCTAAGAAGAACGTAGTGTTCGGTCCGGCTCAGCTGGTGGTCGAAGATGTGCCGCTGCCCATTGCCGTCCCGTTCGGTTTCTTCCCCTTCAACAGCAGCTATTCTTCGGGATTCATCATGCCTACCTATGGCGATGAAATGAACCGCGGATTCTACTTGCGCGACGGTGGATATTACTTTGCCATCAGTGACAAGATGGACTTGAAAGTGTTGGGCGAAATCTTCACGAAAGGTTCGTGGGGACTTTCCGCACAGTCCACCTATAATAAGAGGTATAAGTATAGCGGCAACTTCAGTGCCAGCTACCTGGTGACAAAGACGGGCGAAAAGAACATGCCGGACTACATGGTGACCAAAGACTTCAAGCTGGCATGGAGCCATCGGCAGGACTCAAAGGCAAGTCCCAACAGCTCTTTCTCTGCCAATGTGAACTTTGCTACGAGCAGCTACGACCAGCGAAACCTGAGCAGTCTGTACAATCCGTCGCAGTATTCCAACAATACCAAGACATCCAGTGTGAGCTATTCACGGAACTTCCCGGACATAGGCTTGAACTTGTCGAGCACGTTCAACATATCGCAGAACACGAAGGACTCATCCATCAGCGTGACGCTGCCCGACCTGAATATCTCGCTGAACCGTATCTATCCCTTCAAGCGCAAAAAGGCGGTGGGCGATGAACGTTGGTACGAGAAAATCTCCTTGCAATATACCGGACAGATGACAAACTCCATCAGTACGAAGGACAACCTGATATTGAAGCAGGGACTGAACAAATGGACCAACGGTATGCAGCACAAGATACCCGTCAGTGCCACATTCACCCTGTTCAAGTACATCAATGTGGTGCCCACCTTCAACTACACCGAACGTTGGTACATGCGGAAGATAGAACAAAGTTACGACCCTAATGCCCAAAGCGGAGTACGGAGAGATACCATCAACGGTTTCAATCGCGTGTTCAATTACGACATGAGCTTGCAGGTGAACACCAAAATGTATGGTTTCTACAAACCGTGGAAGAAACTCTTCGGCGACAAGATAGAAATGATACGCCACGTCTTCACTCCCTCCGTGAGCATGAGTTATGCGCCCGACTTCAGTGCCGAGCGTTACGGCTATGTGAAGTATTACACCTACACCGACTCCAACGGCGAGGTGCGTACCCAGAGCTATAATCCCTACGAGGGCTTGCCCTATACGTTCTCGCCCAGCGGCAAGACGGAGAGCTTCACTTTCTCTGTAGATAATAATGTGGAAATGAAAGTGAAGTCAGACAAAGACAGTACGGGCGTGAAGAAGATAAGCCTCATTGACCAGTTGGGAGCCAATATCTCATACAACGCGGCTGCCAAAGAAAAGCCGTGGGGCAACTTGAACATGAACCTGCGTCTGAAGCTGACGAAGATCTACACTTTCAACATGAATGCTACTTTTGCCACCTACGCCTACGAGCTGGACGAGAAAGGAAATGTGGTGGATAGCAAACGCACCGAATGGTCTTACGGACGCTTCGGACGTTTCCAGGGATATAGCGGTTCTTTCTCTTACACGCTGAACAACGATACGTGGAAGAAACTGTTTGGTCCGAAAGAAGATAAGGATGATAAAAAAGACAAAGACCAAAAGAACGAAGACCTGGACAACTACACCGATGGAGAGGAAAAGCAGGAAGAAAACAATTCGGGATTGAGGAAAACGGAACAGGCTTCCGTGAGTACGGACGGCTATATGGCTTTCAAGATGCCATGGTCATTGAGCTTGAGCTACAGCTACAGCATCAGCGAGAACAGAGACCGCAAGAAATTCAACATCAAGACCATGCGTTATCCCTACAAGGTGACTCACTCGCTCAATGCTTCGGGCAACCTGAAATTGGGCAGCCGCTGGAACATCAACTATTCATCGGGCTACGACTTCAATGCGAAAGAGATGTCTATGACCACCGTAAACATCTCTCGCGACTTGCACTGTTTCCAGATGACCTGCGGACTGGTGTTCGGACCTTTCACTTCTTACAACTTCAGTATCCGTGCCAATTCAAGCATGCTGACCGATGCCTTGAAGTGGGACCAGCGAAGCAATACGGGTAGTTCGGTGACGTGGTATTGATGCCGTCACCACTCTATGGGCGTTTGCCCGTGTGCCTGCAAATATTCGTTGGCGCGGCTGAAATGTCTGTTGCCGAAGAAGCCGTTGTATGCCGATAGGGGAGAAGGATGTGCCGAAGCCAGCACCAAATGTTTGTTGCGGTCGATGAAAGCCCCTTTCTTTTGTGCGTATGCTCCCCACAAGATAAAAACAAGGTGTTCCCGTTGTTCCGCCAGAGTGCGAATGGCTGCATCGGTAAACTCTTCCCAACCTTGCCTTTGGTGCGAACCTGCCTGATGTGCCCTTACTGTCAGCGTGGCGTTGAGCAGCAACACTCCCTGATTGGCCCAACGTGTGAGGTTGCCCGATGCGGGAACCGGAGTGCCCAAGTCGCTTTGAATTTCCTTGAATATGTTTTGCAGGGAAGGAGGAAACGGAATCCCGTCGTTCACTGAGAAACACAGCCCATGCGCCTGTCCCGGCCCGTGATAAGGGTCTTGCCCGATGATGACTACTTTCACCTTATCGAAAGGGCATAGGTTGAAGGCATTAAAAATCAGTTTGCCCGGCGGATAGATGGTTGTGGTGCGGTATTCGTTTCTCACGAAGTCCGTGAGCTTTACAAAGTAATCTTTCTCAAATTCGGGTGCCAGATGTTCTTTCCAGCTTGCTTCTATTTGTACGTTCATGAGGATGTTCGGTTTAATTAAAATGCGGCTAAAGATAAACGAAATCTGCAAGAAGGACAAATAAAAAAGGAGAAACTTGTTCTCCTTTTATTTATTGCTGTATAATCAAATAAGCTGCATCCCCAACTCTGCACACTCTTTTCGCATCTCTTCGGGCCAGATACTTGCCTGTATCTCGCCTATATGCGCTTTTTGCAGATAGAGCATACACAGGCGCGACTGGCCTATACCGCCACCTATGGACAATGGCAGCGTATCGTTCAGCAGCCGCTTGTGGAAGTAAAGCTCTTTTCTCTTTTCCTGCCCGCTCAGTGCCAGCTGGCGAAGCAAAGCCTCCTTGTCCACACGAATACCCATAGACGACAGCTCCAGCGAGCGGTTCAGCACTCCGTCCCATACCAGCAAGTCACCGTTCAGTCCCGGCAGACCAGTATTGGGGTCTATGGTGCTGTAATCATCGTAGTCCGGTGCACGCAGGTCGTGTTCCTTGCCATCGCTCAGCTTTCCGCCTATACCTATAATAAATACGGCACCATACTTTTCAGTAATCGCGTGTTCGCGTTCCTTCGGTGTCTTGTCCGGATACATGCGGCAAAGTTCTTCGGAATGGATGAAGTGAATGTCGTGTGCCAGGAAAGGTTTGATTTGCGGATACATCTCGCACACCATGTATTCGGTGCGGCGCAGGGCAGCATAGATACGTGTTACGATTTGTTTCAGGAAATCCACCGTGCGTTGTTCCGGGGTTATTACCCGTTCCCAGTCCCATTGGTCCACGTAGAGAGAGTGCAGGTTGCCCAACTCTTCATCGGCACGTATGGCATTCATATCCGTGTAGATTCCATATCCCGGCTCTATGTGGTATTCGGCCAAGGTAAGCCGTTTCCATTTGGCCAACGAGTGCACCACTTCGGCCTGTGCTTCTCCCAAATCCTTGATGGGGAAAGACACCGGTCGTTCCGTGCCGTTCAGGTCGTCGTTTATACCCATTCCTTTGAGTACGAACAAGGGAGCAGTTACGCGGCGCAAGCGTAGTTCCGATGACAGGTTCTGTTGGAAAAACTCTTTTATTTGCTTGATGCCCAACTCGGTTTGTTTCAAGTCGAGCAGCGGTTTGTAGTTTACTGGTTTTATCAGATAGCTCATTCTTTTAATGTATTGTTGTTTTAATTGTTTGCAAAGATAGATATTATTTGTGATATTGCTACAATATTATCGAAAAATATAATCAATTTGATTTATCGTCCTTCCATTTGCCTGTAGGAGCAGAATATTTTTGTCCAATAACACCCACGTTGACGTTTTCGGGCGGAAGATATTCCGCTCCTACGTTGAAATGGCGTAACCGTGTGTCATTTGAAAGATAAATGTCGGAAAATATTAGGACGGAAAAGAATTATTTTATACTTTTGCACGTCCAAATATGGATGCACCCGTAGTTCAATGGATAGAATACCGGATTCCGGTTCCGACGATATGAGTTCGATTCTCATCGGGTGTACTTTTGGGTTCAGAGCGTCTATTACTTACTGGTAAGTAGTGGGCGTTTTTTCATTATTACTGGCTATCACGGCTTTTTATACATGGTCCTTTATTGTATGAGCGAGTTGCTTTATGGCAAAATCTTGTGCTTTATGTTGTAAGTTTCAATTTGAATCGTTACCTTTGCGTCAGATGGGAAATTTTATGAGGCAACAGGAAGCAAGGAAAGAGGGCAAGGAAAAAGATAAGGTGAGGCGTGAGAAGCTGGCCGGTTTCTTTTATGATATTGCTAAACTTTCATTTGCTGGTCTTGTTATAGGTTTTGTAATGCCAATATTTTCAGATATGAGAAATGAAAATAACTGGTATGTAATTATAATAGGAGTAGTATTAACTGTATTGTCGGCTTTGCTGGCAAATAAAATTTTAAAATAATATGAATGGATTAGCAATATTATACACAGTTTGTGCAATTCTTGTAGGGGGAATATACGCTTGGACTTATACTAAATCGGGTAAGAA
>JAUNIV010000395.1 GCA_030523385.1 Bacteroidales bacterium
GATCTATTCCATAGTTGACAGCCGTCTTCTCGGAATAATTCTTTTCCAACCGAAGGTAATCCAAAAAAGAGTCTATCATCATAAGTCACGTCGCTTATAAATTCAGCAACGAATATATGAAAAAGAATTCAATAATTCAAAAGATTGTGCGATATTTTAATTATTCTTCTGTTTGCTGAAGCTTCTGCACGTAAATTGCGCGTTCTCTTTTCAGTCTGTTGATTACAGACGGCTTGTCAAACTGCTGTCTGGCTCTCAGTTCTTTTACAACACCTGTTTTTTCAAATTTTCTTTTAAACTTCTTCAGCGCTTTTTCAATGTTTTCGCCTTCTTTTACTGGTACTACAATCATTTTTTCTATTATTAATATGTTGTTATTAAATTTTTCAATCGCTAAATTGCGGCGCAAAATTACACATACTTTCTTTATTTACAAAACTTTCCACCAATATTTCTCCAAAATAATTTAGAAATTGTATCTTTGCTTTTCAGTATAAACTTTATAAACCTATTCAGAAAATGGAATCACAAATAACCTCCAGAATAGCAGCCCTGCGGCATTTCATGCGCGATCATCGGCTGGCTGCTTTCATCGTACCCAGTACGGACCCCCATTCAGGAGAATACGTTCCTGAACATTGGGAAGCACGCAAATGGATTTCGGGATTTACCGGATCGGCCGGCACAGTAGTCATCACCACAGAACAAGCCGGGCTATGGACAGACTCCCGTTACTTCCTCCAGGCTGCAGAACAACTGACAGACACCGGCATTACTTTATTTAAAGAAAGGCTACCGGACACACCTTCCATCACAGAATGGTTAGGCAGCGTGCTGCAACCGGGCGATAAAGTCGGAATAGACGGTTGGGTAAACAGTTGGCAGAGCGCCTGCGAGTTGCGCAACGAACTGGAACAAAAAAGCCTGCGACTCACCTTTGCACCAGACCCCTTCAAAGATTTATGGACAGACCGTCCTGCCTTGCCTACCGATGCCGTATTCATCCACGAGTTGAAGTTTGCCGGAGAAACTTGTCTGAGTAAAATAAGCAAGATTCTCGACACGACTCATCAAAACGGTTGTTCCGGCATCCTGATTTCCGCGTTGGACGAAATTGCCTGGACACTCAACCTGCGTGGAACCGACGTACACTGCAATCCGGTTTTCGTCAGCTACCTGCTTCTTACGGAAGAATCTTATACCTTATATATATTAGAAGAGAAACTTTCCGATGAGATTAAAGATTATCTGAAAGAAAACGGCATAGAGGTTCGTCCCTACCAACAAATAGAAGAGGACTTAAAAAACATGGAAAGCTCCGTACAGCTTCCGCCCAACATCAACGCAGCTATATACCAAGCCGCATGTGCCCGTGCCGAGGTCAAGTTGCTCCCCTCTCCTGCCCTTTTCTTGAAATCAGTGAAAAACGAGACCGAGATAGAAGGTTTCCACCGGGCCATGGAACGCGACGGAATAGCGATGGTGAAGTTCTTGCGATGGCTGAAAGAGGCTGTCCGCACCGGAAACGAAACGGAAATCAGCGTGGACAAAAAACTATACGAGTTGCGTGCCGAACAAGCTCTGTTCCATGGCATCAGCTTCGACACGATTGCTGGATATAAAGCCCATGCCGCCATCGTACACTACGAAGCGACTCCGGAGACCGACATCGCACTGAAGCCGGAAGGCATGCTGCTGCTGGACAGCGGTGCACAATATTCTGACGGAACCACTGACATCACACGCACCATCGTCCTTGGTACTGTGACGGAAGAAGAAAAGACCGACTACACATTGGTTCTGAAAGGTTTCCTCCAACTCTCCAATGCCCAGTTTCCCCAAGGCACCTGCGGCACCCAGCTCGATGCTTTGGCCCGGCTTCCCATGTGGAAATCCGGCATCAACTATCTGCACGGCACAGGACATGGCGTAGGCTGTTTCCTCAATGTGCACGAAGGGCCTCACCAATTCCGCATGAACCACATGCCTGCTTTGCTTGTGCCGGGCATGACAGTCACCGTTGAACCGGGCATCTACAAATCCGACCGCCACGGAGTACGCACCGAAAACACCATGCTGATTATTCCTGCACAAGAAACAGAGTTCGGTTCCTACTATAAGCTTGAACCGCTCACCCTCTGTCCTATTGACAAAGAGGCCATTCTGGTCGAGCTGCTCACCGATGAAGAATTAGATTGGTTCAACCAATATCACGAAACGGTGTATCAACGACTCAGCCCCAAACTGAATGAAGAAGAGCGCCAATGGCTGGCAGAAGCCACTTCACCTTTAAAACGATAGGAGCATCAAACGTATGGCACTTATAAA
>JAUNIV010000396.1 GCA_030523385.1 Bacteroidales bacterium
AGGTCTTCCAGCCATTTCTTACCTGGTTTAGTGTAAAGCCATATAAGAAATATTCCGGCTATAATAGATCCGACTATGAAGAAAGCTGTTAAAGTATCCATATTCCTATCATTTTAAAATTCTATTTCCAATAAGGGAGAATATTATAGTAAAGATGCTACCTGTTACTATTAGTCCCCAATTCGTTCCAATGCTTGTATTTGTATAAAAAGGCGTTATACCTCCTAAAACAATAGCAGTAAAAGTTAGTTTTGCAAGATCATAGAAAAATTTTCCAAGCGTTTCTCGCCTTGTCTTATTCCTCTCTTTGGCTTCCCTCTTTACTTCCTGCTGCTTCATAAAATTTCCCATGATGCAAAAGTAGCTATTAAGGTTGGAATTTGCAACATTAATCGTTGCCCTTTTATAAAATAAAAAAGAGAGCCACTGGCATTCAGCGGCTCTCTTTTTATAAAGATTCTTGTCGAAGAACTTGTTTTATCCTCCGAAGTTGTCGTACATGATTGAAGACTCTTCTACGCCAAGGTCGGTCAACATAGCCACAACTGCTTTTGACATCGGGCCGGGACCACACATGTAGTATTCTATATCTTCGGGAGCTTCGTGGTCTTTCAGATAAGTGTTCAGCATAACCTGATGAACGAAGCCGGCAGTGTACTTCACGCCCGCAGCATCGGCAGCAGGGTCGGGACGGTCCAAAGCCAAATGGAAGTGGAAGTTGGGATATTCCTTTTCCAATCCCAAGAAGTCGTCCAGATAGAATACTTCGTTGAGGGCACGTGCGCCATAGAAGTAGTGCATTTCGCGGTCTGTGGTATGCAGTGTCTTCGTCATGTGCATAATCTGTGCACGCAACGGAGCCATACCGGCACCACCACCAACCCAAATCATTTCCTTCTTTGAATCAAAGTGCGGGTGGAAGTCACCGTAAGGACCACTCATGATTACCTTGTCACCCGGCTTCAACGTGAAGATGTAAGAAGATGCGATACCCGGATTGACATCCATGAAACCGCTACGGTCGGGCTTGAACGGCGGAGTAGCAATACGCACCGTCAGCATGAACACGTTGCCTTCAGCAGGATAGTTGGCCATAGAATATGCACGGATGGTCGGTTCGGGGTTCACGCACTTCAGCGGGAACAGACCGAACTTCTGCCATGCGGGCAGGTATTCGTCGCCAATCAGGCTCTTGTCGATGTCCTTGTCATAATCAATGTTGAATGCAGGAATCTTAATCTGTGCGTAAGAACCCGGCAGGAAGTCCATGTGGGCACCTTCGGGCAGCTGCACCTTGAATTCCTTGATGAAGGTAGCCACGTTCTTGTTGCTGATAACCGTACATTCGTACTCCTTCACACCCATTACTGATTCATCTACCTTGATGCTCAGGTCGCCTTTCACTTTCACCTGGCAGCCCAGACGCCAATGGTCTTTGATCTGCTTGCGGGTGAAGTGACCCTTTTCAGAGTCCAGAATCTCACCGCCTCCTTCTACTACCTGGCATTTGCACTGGCCGCAAGAACCCTTACCACCACAGGCAGAAGACAGATAAACACCGTTTACCGAAAGCGTGTTCAGCAAAGAAGCACCTTGCTCCACTTCCAGTTCGTTCTTTTCATTGATGGTCAGTTTCACCTTGCCGCTCGGTGTCAAGTAACCTTTGGCAACCAGCAAAACCACAACCAACAGAATGATAATTCCAAGGAATACTCCAATACTTGCTAATATCAAATTCATATCCATTGTCTTATTCCTTTCTTTTTAGATTTTCAAACCAGAGAAACACATAAATGCCATAGCCATCAGACCTACGGTGATGAACGTAATACCCAGACCCTTCAGCGGAGCGGGAACGTCAGAGTAAGCCATTCTCTCACGGATGGCAGCCAGACCGATGATGGCCAGTGCCCAACCGATACCTGAACCCAAAGCGTAAGTGGCAGCTTCGCCCACATTCAGGAAGTGACGCTGCTGCATGAACAGTGACGCACCCATGATGGCGCAGTTTACGGCAATCAGCGGAAGGAAGATACCCAAAGAGGCATACAGCGACGGGCTGAAACGCTCCACAATCATTTCCACCAGCTGAACGATGGCAGCAATCACGGCGATGAACAGGATGAAGCTCAGGAAGCCCAAGTCAACACCTTCTACCAGCGCATTGGGTGCCAATACATAATTTTCCAACAGGTAGTTGACTGGCAATGTTACAATCAATACGAAAGTAACAGCTGCCCCCAAACCTACGGCTGTCTTCACGTTTTTCGATACTGCCAGGTAAGAACACATCCCCAGGAAGTATGCGAAAATCATCTTGTCCA
>JAUNIV010000397.1 GCA_030523385.1 Bacteroidales bacterium
TGCCGAATTGCTGGCCATTCTTATAGGGTCGGGAAATACGGAAGATTCGGCTGTGGAGCTGATGCGCAAAGTATTAAACGATTATCATAATAACCTGAACGAGTTGGGCAAAGCCACCGTCGATGAGCTTTGCCGTCACAAAGGCATCGGGCCTGCCAAAGCTATCACCATATTGGCAGCTTCCGAATTGGGCAAACGCCGCAAGGAGGAAGAAGTGAGGGAAAGGAAAGCCATTCTCTCTTCCCGCGATGTGTACAGCCATTTCCATCCGCTGATGTGCGATTTGCCCACCGAAGAATGTTGGGTGTTGCTGCTCAATCAGGCATCGAAGGTGATAGACAGTGTGAAGATAAGTTCCGGCGGCCTGTCATCTACGGCGGTAGATGTGCGTTGCATCTTGCGCGAGGCTTTGCTCAGGCGGGCGGTGGGCATGGCGCTCTGCCATAACCATCCGTCGGGCAATACTCGTCCCAGTGCAGAAGATGACCGGCTGACGCAGCATGTAGATAAAGCCGCGAAAGTGATGAACATCCGGCTGGTAGATCATGTTATTTTGACCGATGGCAATTTTTATAGCTATGCCGATGAGGGTCGGATATAGATTACAACGGGCTGCCCTTGCTTTACGGGGCATGCCCAGGAAACAGGCAAAAAAATAGCCGCAAACTGTACGGTTTGCGGCTATTTGTTCGTAAAATGTTGGTTCTTTGTTGGGATACCAGGACTCGAACCTGGAAAAACAGGACCAGAATCTGTTGTGTTACCATTACACCATATC
Organism: Bacteroidales bacterium; assembly: GCA_030523385.1. Lineage (GTDB taxonomy): Bacteria > Bacteroidota > Bacteroidia > Bacteroidales > Bacteroidaceae > Phocaeicola. Next base: position 779 of record JAUNIV010000397.1, read on the forward strand.
CCAATTTTCTGTGTCAAATACATCGTTTTGTTTTTGACGGTGCAAAGATACGGCAATTTTTTGAATTTGCAAATATTTTCTTCTTTTTTTTGTGGTTTTTCATGATTTTCCCATTTATAAAAGGTTTTATGTCCCAAAAAGTTTAAGCCAATCATATCATAATCTCACAAACTCTTTGTACTTTTGCCCCCATGAACTTACTAATGAATATACTTTGGCTGGTATTGGGTGGATTCCTTGTCTGCGTGGAATACATTGTGGCCAGTGTGGTGCTGATGATTACCATTATTGGCATACCCTTCGGATTGCAGACCTTGAAGTTGTCTTTGCTCGCCCTTTGTCCTTTTGGGCGCGAAGTGCGCAGTTGTCCGGGCGATGGCGGATGCCTCAGCATTCTGATGAATATTATTTGGATACTGGTGGGAGGCATTTGGATCAGCCTATCCCACCTGTTCTTCGGTGTGTTGCTGTGCATCACCGTGATTGGCATACCCTTCGGACTACAGCATTTCAAGCTGGCAGGGCTGGCACTTACTCCCTTTGGGAAGACCGTGGTGTGAAGGCTTATGCCTTCATCACCAGTTTCACTGCCGCCCAGTTGTTCTTCTCGCGGTGGTGCACAAACTCCATGCCCAGGCTTTCTGCCCGTTCCCGTATGGCAGGAATGTCTTGCACATAGAATCCGCTCATGTAAATCTCGCTGCCCGGATGCATGCATGCCGCATAGCGGGGAAGGTCGGCCAGCAGGATGTTTCGGTTGATGTTGGCTATTACCACGTCAAACGGTTCGCGTCCTTCCAACAGATGTGCATCGCCCAGCTCTACGCTGATGTTGCTGATGTTGTTCAGCGCAATGTTGTCGCGTGAGTTGTTCACACACCAGTCGTCAATGTCTATGGCTGTCACCTTTGCTGCGCCCCGCATGGAAGCCAGTATAGCCAGGATGGACGTTCCGCATCCCATGTCGAGCACCGATTTGCCTGTCAGGTCGGCATCCAGCAGTTCTCCTATGATGGAACTGGTCGTTTCGTGATGCCCCGTGCCGAATGCCATTTGCGGATTAATCAGAATCTCGTATTCCGTCTGCGGAACATCTTTGTGAAACGTGCTGTGTATGCAGCATCGCTCTCCGATGACGATGGGTTGGAAGAAGTTCTTTTCCCATTCCTCGTTCCAGTCCTTATCCTCCGCTTCTTTCACCGCATATTCCACCACGGTGTCGGGCAGGGGGAAAGCGGCCACCATGTCGGCCAATGCCTCTTCGCTGAACAATGCCTGCTGTATGTAAGCCTGCACGCCGCCTTCGCATTCCACAAAACTTTCGAATCCTATTTCGCCTGCCAGTGCCGATACCACGTCGTTCACCGTCTCGTTGCAGGGGTGTGTCTTGAATGTTACTTCTAAGTATTTCATACGTCTTTGCCTTATTTCAATGACTGCAAAGGTACAACAAAGAAATGTATAAGTGGGCTATTCGGACGGAAATACATGGAAGAAAATCGCAACGTTGCTTTAGAATGTTTATAAAATGACGCCTT
>JAUNIV010000398.1 GCA_030523385.1 Bacteroidales bacterium
TTATCTCATTTCCAGGTATGTCACCTTGTCCATGTCGCCATAATCCAGGTTCTCGCCTCCCATGCCCCAGATGAACATGTAGTTGCTGGTGCCTGCTGCTGCATGGATAGACCATTCGGGCGACATGACGGCCTGCTCGTTGTGCATCCAGATGATGCGGTTCTGCTGAGGCTCGCCCATGAAGTGGCAGATGGCATTTCCTTCGGGCACATTGAAGTAGAAGTAAGCTTCCACGCGGCGTGTATGGGTGTGGGCCGGCATGGTGTTCCACACGCTGCCCGGCTTCAGTTCCGTCAGTCCCATTTGCAGTTGGCAAGGCCCTTCTTCCAACACATTGGCCACTATCAGCTGGTTGATGACGCGGTCGTTGCTTTCCTCCATCTTTCCGGCAGGGAAGGAGTTGGCTTTCAGTGAGCCTTTGCGTCCGTCTATGGTGACTAACTGTGTCTTGTATTCCTTGTGTGCGGGGGTCGAGTTGATGTAGAATTTGGCAGGCTGCGAGGCATCTTTGCTCTTGAATGTCACTTTCTTGTTGCCACGGCCCACATACAGGGCTTCCTTGAAGTTGAGGGCATATTCCTTGCCGTCAACGGTCACAATGCCCTCGCCGCCTACATTGATGACGCCCAGCTCGCGGCGTTCCAAGAAATAGTCGGCCTTCAGCGGGTCTATGGTTTCCAATACCAGTTCCTTGTTTACGGGCATGGCACCTCCGAATATCAGTCGGTCGTACATGGAGTAAGTCACATTGATTTCGTCTGCTGCCATGACTTTCTCCATCAGGAAGCGTTCGCGCAACATCTCGGTGTCATACTTCTTCACGTCCTGCGGATGGCAGGCCACAATCATTTTGTTGTAATTCACTTGGGCGGAGGCCGACAGAGCGGAGACGCCCAGCATCATAGCGATTGCAAGTTTCTTCATATTTTTTTATTTTTAAATGTTCTCTTTGTTGATATCATGCCTTTTGGGCGTTTCTCTGATATTTGATGATGGCACGCCGGTTCAGTATCATCAAGAACAGCGTGAAGAGCACCAGAATGCCGGAGCCTATCCATTTGAAAGTGTGGGTAAGGTGGAAGATTACCCATGAGAACGGGCTGGAGGCAAAGTCCAACGCACCGCCCTGAAAACCTTCGGGGATGTTTACGGCCGCATCCTGTGTCTTGACATACACATTCTGGGCTGCTTGTGTGAACGACGGGGCCAGGTCAGTAACGAAGTAAAGCCCGATGGCCAGTACCACAAAGCCGATGATAAATGTTTTCAAGACGTTACCCTTGGTGATGGGCAGTATCAGCGGAAATACATAGAACATGCCCGCCAAAGAGGCCAACGGCAGGAACTCGTTGCCCGGAAGCACGATGGCCAACAGCAAAGTAACGGGTATCAGCAGCAAGGATACGACCAAAGTAGCCGGATGTCCGATAACTAATGCCGGGCTCATGCCGATGTTCAGTCCCACTGCCCCCTTGAATTTCCGCCCTATCAGTTCGCGTGTGGCATCCGATATGGGCTTCAGCCCTTCGATGAAAAGTGCGGTAATGCGGGGTATCAGTTCCATGACGGCACCCATCTTGATGCCCAGCCCTAATATATAAGGTATCTTGTCTATTACCTCCTGCCCGTCTTTGCAAGACAAGGCACCGATGGCGCAACCCACCAGAATACCGAGGAACAAAGGTTCTCCCAACAGCCCGAATTTCTTTTTCATCCCTTCGGCATCGATGTTCAGCTTGTCGAATCCCGGGATTTTATCCAATACTTTGTTGATGACGAGCGCAAAAGGCACGAATCCTGCACAGAAAGGCTGCGGGATGGAGATGCCTTCCATCTTGTCATAAAAATGTTGGAACTTATCGGCCGTATAGTCTGCCAGTATCAGGGTGATGATGTAGCACACGATGGCAGCAAAGAATCCCCACAGGATGCTGTCGGATGCAAAATACACCACTGCGCCGATAAAAGCATAGTGCCAGTAGTTCCACAAGTCGATGTTGACCGTGCGGGTGGTCTTGGTCAGTAGCATCAGGATATTGACAGCCAAGCATACCGGGATGATGAAAGCTCCTACGGAAGTGTTGTAGGCCACGGCTGCTGCGGCAGGCCATCCCATATCGAATACCTTCAGTTGCAGGCCGTATATTTCGACCACTTTACCCAGTGCCGGTCCCAGGCTGCTGGTAAGAAGTGCGGTTACCACCGACAAACCAACAAAACCTACACCTACCAGCAAACCGCTTTTAAGTGCCTTGCTGAATCTGATACCGATACACACGCCCAAGATTGTAAAAATAATAGGCATCAT
>JAUNIV010000399.1 GCA_030523385.1 Bacteroidales bacterium
GGAAGTACATTTCATTTGTCGTTCATAGAGGTCCACCAACGCCTTGTTTTCGGTCAGTGTTTCCGCATCCACCACGATTTTTCCTTTCTCGAAGCAGACGGAGAGCAGGTATTTGATGTCTTCCAGCTTCAAGTCGGCAGGCATGCCCATGCGCATCTGCATGGTGAGTTCGTTGGGAACGAAAGAAAGGTTGGTCACGGCGCATATTTCTCCTTTGGCACGGCTCAACTTGTCGAAGTCAGACGTACTTGCAAAGCTCCCTGCCGTGTCTTGCCGCATCCATGCCAGCAGGGTATCTTTCAGGTCGAGGGCATCTCCCCGTTCCCTGCCTACCAGCAGGAAGGTGCTTCCATTGAACACACACAATGTGCTGCCCATCTGCACCCAAGTGCAACCGCTTTCACTCTTCGGGGCGGTGCATATCTGCTCTTGCTGCAAGGCTTGCAACAGGTCTTTCACCTTGCTCTCACTCTCTACTTTGGCTACTAAGCCGAAGGCATTGGCATGCGGAGTGACAAACAGATAGACTTTCTCCGTAAGTGCAAGTCCCGATTCAGAAGGATTCTCCACAATCTTTTCGGCCATCTTGCTTGCCTCGCCTTCCAGTCCGCTCTTCAGTGCGTCCTTTAGCTTTGCCACCACTTGTTCGCCTTCCTTCCCGTTGATTCCGCTCTTGTCGGCCATCGCCTTGAGATCTACAGACGCCACCATTGCAGCGTCTTTCGGAAGTACATTGACGTACTCACTCCGGGGTGAGCACGATGCCATGAGCACCACTACTACTGCCAGTAGTGCCGATTTCCAGGTAGTCTTTCTCATAATCTTATTTTTGATTCAATAAATTCAGCGTATGTACAGCCACCAGTGCAGCCGTTTCGGTGCGCAGCCTGGAGCGTCCCAAGCTGACGGGACGATAACCGGCAGCTATGGCGGCAGCCACCTCTTCTTCACTGAAATCTCCTTCAGGGCCAATGAGCACCAGTGCATCTTCGCCCGGACGGAGCACGTCTTTCAGCAAAGGCTTCTCGCCCTCATAACAATGGGCTATGAACTTCTGTCCCTTGTGCTCGGTGGCTATGAAGCGGCGGAAGTCCGTCATCTCTTCCAGTGCCGGTACGGTGGCTTTCAGCGATTGCTTCACTGCCGACACCAATATCTTTTCGATGCGTTCGGTCTTTATCACCTTCCGTTCGGAGTATCGGCAGTTTAGGAAAGTCAGCTCATCGAAACCTATTTCAGTGGCCTTTTCGGCAAACCATTCGGTGCGGTCCATGTTTTTGGTGGGAGCCATGGCTATGTGCAGCCATCCGTTCCAACCTTTTTCCTGCGGCAAGGTCTCAATGACTTTCACCTGGCAGCGTTTGCCTCCGGCAACCGTAATCACTGCCTTGTAGAAAGCACCTTTCCCGTCGGTGAGCATCACCTCGTCGCCCGTGGTGAGCCGCAATACCCGCAGGCAGTGTCCGGCTTCCTCTTCGGGCAGTTCGGGAGTTGTATCTATGTTCGGGGTGTAAAATACGTGCATGTTTCTTTTTCAGTAATCTTTAGGTGGTTCATTATCCATTTCACTCTCAGCTTCCTTTTCCTGCTTGCGCCGTTCTATTTCGTCGCGCAGGCGGGCGGCCTGTTCGTAGTTCTCTTCCTTCACGGCTTTCTCCAGCGCATCTTGCAGCATCTCTGCGTTCACCACATTCACGCTCACGGTGAAAGCCACTCCGTTCACCTCGTACAGTCGTTCGCTTGCCATAATCTCCTCAGTGGTGCAGATGGGGCATCCGCATCTCAATGCCAGCGCAATGGCATCAGACGTGCGCGAGTCTATTTGGAATGTATCTCCGTTTTCCTTTTCGATGAAGATATACGAGTAGTATATTCCGCTTCTCACCTTATATATAAGTATTTTGGTTACGTGTCCGCCCAGCCGGTCGATGGCTGTTTGCAGCAAGTCGTGTGTGAGCGGGCGAGGCACCTTTATCCCCATCATCATAACCTTGATGGCTTGCGCTTCCTGCGCCCCTATGATGACGGGCAGCTTTCGATAGCCATACACCTCTTCCAGCACCAGTGCATAGGCATTGGCGGGCTGCATGACGGACGACATGCCGTGTACTCTCAACTCTATTTCTTCATTATCCATACGCTGTGTATTTGTATTATGCTATAATTATTTTATTGTTTGTTGTGGCACATGCTTGTATCTGAATATCACAGCAAACAATACTGCCACAACCAAGGCATATCCGGCAAAGACAAACCATGCCGCGCTCCATCCTTCCATTTGTGGCACCGTGCTGTTCATATC
>JAUNIV010000400.1 GCA_030523385.1 Bacteroidales bacterium
ACTGTTCCCGTAGGGTTGTTGGGGTAGCACAGATACAGGATGTCAATCCGTCGTTTGGGTATTTCGGGCACGAAATTGTTTTCGCTCAGGCATGGCAGGTAAACCACGTTGCTCCATCGTCCGTCTTCTAATACGCCGGCTCGTCCGCACATCACATTGGAATCTATATAGACCGGATAGATAGGGTCGGTCACTCCGATGCTGTTGTCATGGCGGAGAATGTCGCCGATATTACCCGTATCGCTCTTGGCGCCGTCGCTGATAAACACTTCGCTGGCATCCAGATGTACGCCGCGCGGAGCATAATCGTTCTTGATGATAGCATCTATCAGGAAGCTGTAACCTTGTTCGGGACCATAACCGTGGAAGGTTTCTTTGCAGGCCAACTCGTCCACTGCCTTGTGCATGGCTTCAATGGAGGCTTTCGGCAGGGGTTGGGTAACATCGCCGATACCTAAACGGACAATGTCTGTCTTGGGATGCGACACCTTGAATGCATTGACTTTTTTGGCTATGTCCGAAAACAAGTAGTTGTTGGGCAGCTTCAAAAAATGTTCGTTTACTAATGCCATAACTGTAGTTGTTTTATAGTTTGTTATATTGTCTTTTTTATTGTTCCATCTCTATCTCACCTTCAAAAACTTTGGTTGCCGGTCCGGTCATGTAAACATGTCCGTCGCGCTCGTCCCAATGGATTCGCAAGTCTCCGCCGTCCATTCGGATGACCGATTGTCGTCCGGACTTGCCATTCAGTGAAGCAGCTACTGCCGTGGCGCAAGCTCCTGTCCCGCATGCCATTGTAATGCCCGATCCGCGTTCCCACACCCTCATGCGCAACGTCCCGTCCGGCAGGATTTGTGCAAATTCCACATTCACCCGTTCGGGGAACAGAGGATGATGCTCCAACTTAGGTCCCACAGCGGGCAAAGTTACGCTTTTTATATCATTTACAAAAATAACTAAATGAGGATTTCCCATGCAAACAAATGTTCCTTCGTATTCTTTTTCATCGGTTGCGATACATTCGGCTATCATTCCGCCGCTTTGGGTGGCAATTTGTTTCGGATTGTTCAGTAGGGGAGTGCCCATATCCACGGTCACCTCTTCCACTTTTCCATCCTTTATATGAAGTTTCAGTATTTTGATTCCCGAAAGAGTTTCCAGTGTCACCTCTTCCTTATCGGTCAGTCTGTTGTCATATACATATTTACCAATGCAGCGTGAGGCGTTTCCGCACATCATGGCTTCCGACCCGTCGGCATTGAAAATACGCATACTGAAGTCCGCCACTTCCGATTTCCCAATCAAGACCAGTCCGTCCGAACCGATTCCTGTGTGATAGGCGCTCCAAAGGATGGCTGCCTTTGCAGGGTCTTCTATGGGATAAGCCTGCGTGTTTACGTATATGTAATCATTGCCGGCTCCGTGCATCTTGGTGAACTTAATCTTCTTTGTCATTTTGTTTATCTCTTCTTTTGTTATTGTTTCCTTTTGTTTTATTTTGATGCAAAGATATTGCTTTTTGCTATTATAAGCATCATAAAGGTTTCTATTTTCTGTTATATTTTCTCTTTTGTGATAAATGGTTGCATAATTCATGCGTTTTAGTTTTAAACTGTAATAAAATTCAGTTATTATTCTATTGAATTGTAAGACGGCTTTCCGATATATGCTTTAGAACATAATGAAGCTATAATTTGTCTTTGTGCATTATTTCGTTTACCTTTGCGGCCTGTTAGTTTAAAAATAGATAGTGATGCAGGATATTATTAAAATAGAGAATGGCGTGACGCGCCATCCGATGTATCGGATGAAAGAGCCGGTGAACATGACCCTGACAGCCGGCGAACACATTGCCATAGTGGGAAGAAACGCTTCCGGAAAGAGCATGCTGGTAGATATTGTCACAGGCCGTTGGCCCTTGCTGATGAACGAAGTGAAATATGATTTTTCGCCTTCTGCTTCGCGCATGGCATACGAAAATATAAAGTATATAGCTTTCCGCGATTCTTACGGCGATGCGGACGGAAACTATTATTATCAGCAGCGGTGGAACTCGCAAGACTTGGAAGAAACCCCGTTGGTGCGCGATTTGTTGCCTCAAGTGCCCGACAGCGAGCTGAAACGTACGCTCTATGCGCTATTTGGTGTAAACGAGATGTTGGATAAGCACATCATTCTGCTCTCCAGCGGAGAGTTGCGCAAATTTCAGCTTACTAAAACCTTGTTGGGCAATCCGCGTGTGCTGATTATGGATAATCCTTTCATCGGACTGGATGCCAAAACGCGCGACC
>JAUNIV010000014.1 GCA_030523385.1 Bacteroidales bacterium
CCTTCGTGGTTCAGCACGTAGGAATTGGTGTCTAATACATCAAGGATAGGCTTGTCGTATTCATCAATCAACACTACTGCGCGACGGCCTGCTTGTTCGCTGGCACGACGGAGTACTTCCTTGAATCGGTCTCCCGTAGTGGTGTAGTTATTGCTTTTTCCGTAAATGCTTTCCCAATTACTCAGATATCCTTCGATGGTCTTTTCCAGTTCTCCCGGTTGCGTAAAGTTTCCTCCATTGAAATCTACCCGAAAGACAGGATACGTCAGCCATTCCTTTTCCAGTTCGGCCATGGCAAGTCCGTCGAACAATTCCTTGCGTCCTTGAAAATAGCAGGCAAGCGTACTTACTAATAAACTCTTGCCGAATCGGCGCGGACGGCTGAGGAAATAGATTTTTCCTTCATGTACAAGATTATAGATTAGTTTGGTTTTATCTATATATGTAAAACCTTCTTCAATAATTTGGTCAAAACTCTGTATGCCTATCGGGTATTTCATATTAGCAATGTTTTTCTTGATGAAATACAAAAATACAAAGAAGTTGCGAGATAACGATATGAATAAAGGAATATTTGCCAATGTAAGATTAGATTATATCAAATGGAATTTGTTATGTAACTATTAGCTGAATAGTAATATATAAGGATACGGAAAAAACATAATAATAATTCTTATTTCTTTTGTCTATCCCTGATAAAATCCGTACCTTTGTTCCCGATGAAACGCAGAAGATACATAGCATGGATGTTAATGCTTATCAGCATGGTTATGCTGGTGGCATCTGTTTTGCCACATCATCATCACAGAGAGCTTCTCTGCTTGCAGCATGATGTGACTGAATGTGCGTGTACCTGTGCGGGTGGATGCACCTGCCCCGAATGTGCGGAGCATCATCATGCCACAGCAGCCGGAGGACATCAGCATTGTGGCGCAGGGTGTGTGACTAAGTTCAATAGCTTGACTCCGGATGAAGCGCAAGATGGCCTTTCGCCGGAATATACATTCTGTTCGCTGCTTTACGCGCTGTCGGATGCGTGGATGTTTGCTTTGCAGCTTTCGGAAGACAACACATCTCATAATACTTACTATTTAGAAAAACTTCATTCCACTTGCCTTCCTCATGTGAAGGGCTTGCGTGCCCCGCCGTGTGTTCTTGCCTGATAAGAGAAAAATAAATCTGTTTATTCAAGAACGCAAGAACAATATTTATTATGAAGAAATCCATATTTATGGGAGTCTTAGGCATGTTCCTGTTAGGCTCCTGCAATCATAGCAACTCTGCCCATGACCACGAGGGTCATGACCATGAAACAGAAACAACACATCAACATGACCATGAAGGCCATGACCACAACCATGAGGGACACAATCACGAAGGTCATAACCACGGTTCGGAAACTTCGGGTGCCGCCCATTCCGATGAAATCATACTGACTCCCGAAAAGGCTAAGGCGGCTGGAGTGGAGTCGGAAATCATTCAGCCCAAACCTTTCCGTCAGGTCATTACGGTGAGCGGACAGGTGCAGGCAGCACAAGGCGATGAAAGCATGGTAGTAGCCAATGTGGCCGGTGTGGTATCTTTCCGCACTCCGGTGACCGATGGTATGAGCATCGGCAAGGGGGCTTCCATCCTGCAAATATCTGCCGACAATATGCCCGAAGGCGACCCCGTGAAGCGTGCCCGCATAGCCTACGAGACAGCGAAACAGGAATACGAACGGGCTTCCCGACTGGTGGAAAGCCAGATTATCAGTAAGAAAGAGTTTAATGCCATTGCCGAAACTTACGAAAACTCCCGTCTGGCATACGAGGCCATATCCAAACATCAGACGGGCACAGGAGTAGTCGTTACGGCTCCCATGGGCGGTTACATCAAGAACTGCTTAGTGAAGGAAGGCGATTATGTATCGGTGGGACAACCTTTGGTGAGCATCACGCAGAACCGTCGGCTTTATCTGCGTGCCGATGTGTCAGAGAAATATTACGGAGCATTGTCGCGCATCCGTTCGGCCAACTTCAAGACACCCTACGACAATCAGGTTTATGCACTCGACGATTTGAAAGGGCGTTTGCTCTCTTACGGCAAGGCTCCGGGCAGCGATTCTTTCTATGTACCTGTCACTTTCGAGTTCGATAACAGGGGCGACATTATTCCCGGTTCATACGTGGAGGTGTATCTATTGTCTGCCGAAATGCCCGATGTGCTTTCGTTGCCAGTCACGGCTCTCACCGAAGAACAAGGCCTGAACTTTGTCTATCTGCAACTGGATGAAGAGGGATATAAGAAACAGGAAGTGACCTTAGGGGCTTCGGACGGACGGGAGGTGCAGATACTTTCCGGCCTGAAGGCAGGCGACAGGGTAGTGACAAAAGGTGCTTATCATGTGAAGTTGGCTTCGGCCAGCAATGCCATCCCTGCGCACAGCCACGAGCATTGATAACGATTCGTTGTAACCCTTAAAAGACGGAATTATGCTGAATAAGATTATCAATTTCTCTCTTCATAACCGCATACTGGTGCTGGTGGCATCGGTCTTGCTGCTCATCGGAGGAATGTACACGGCTTTCCATACGGAAGTCGATGTGTTTCCCGACTTGAATGCTCCCACCGTGGTCATCATGACCGAAGCCAACGGCATGGCTGCCGAAGAGGTGGAGCAACTGGTGACTTTCCCTGTAGAAACTGCTGTGAACGGAGCTACCAATGTACGCCGCGTGCGTTCTTCTTCTACCAACGGCTTTTCGGTAGTATGGGTGGAGTTCGATTGGGACACGGACATTTACTTAGCCCGACAGATAGTGAGCGAGAAACTTTCGCTCGTCAGCGAGGAACTGCCTGAGAATGTAGGCAAGCCCACCATGGGACCTCAGTCGTCCATTTTAGGTGAGTTGCTCATTATCGGTCTTACTTCGGACACGACCTCCATGCTCGACTTGCGCACGCTGGCCGACTGGACCATTCGTCCGCGTCTGTTATCTACCGGAGGTGTGGCACAGGTGGCAGTATTGGGAGGAGACATCAAGGAGTATCAGATTTTGCTCGACCCTGCCCGCATGAAGCACTATGGCGTCACGCTGGATGAGGCCATGACCGCAGCCCGGGGTATGAACCAGAATGCCAATGGCGGTGTGCTCTACGAATATGGCAACGAGTACATTGTGCGCGGTGTGCTTTCTACCAACGACGTGGCTCAACTGGCTCGTTCTGTGGTGAAAAACATAGAAGGCGGTGTACCTGTCACGCTGGAGGACATAGCCGATGTGCGCATCGGTTCGCAAGAACCCAAATTGGGTACGGCTTCCGAACGGGGAAAACCTGCCGTGTTGCTGACTGTGACCAAACAACCCAATACGGGCACCATCGAACTGACGGAGAAGCTGGAAGCCGCTTTGGCAGACTTGCAAAAGAACTTGCCTGCCGATGTGCATGTTTCTACCGATGTGTTTCGCCAGAGCCGTTTCATAGAAAGTTCCATAGGCAATGTGAAAGATTCGCTTTACGAAGGAGCTATCTTTGTGGCGATTGTTCTGGTGCTTTTCTTAGCCAATGTGCGTACCACGGTTATTTCGTTGGTCACTTTGCCGTTGTCGCTCATTGTTTCCATTCTTACATTGCACTATATGGGGCTTACCATCAATACCATGAGTTTGGGAGGTATGGCCATTGCCATCGGTTCGCTGGTAGATGATGCCATTGTAGATGTGGAGAATGTGTGGAAACATTTGCGTGAAAACCGTTTGTTGCCTCCGGGTGAGCGGAAGAACATTATTGAAGTGGTGTTCAATGCCTCGCGAGAAGTGCGTATGCCCATCCTTAATTCTACCTTGATTATTGTGGTCAGCTTCGTGCCTTTGTTTTTCCTGAGCGGCATGGAGGGACGTATGTTGGTTCCGTTGGGCATTGCTTTTATCGTGGCTTTGTTTGCCTCTACCATTGTGGCACTGACGCTTACCCCTGTGTTGTGCAGTTATTTGCTGAACGGGAATAAAGACAGTAAGGTAGGAAAGGAATCTTTCGTGGCTGTGTGGATGAAGAAGTATTACCAACATTCCTTGTCGTGGGCATTGCAACACAAACGGGTGGTGTTGGGCGGAACCGTGTCATTGTTTGTGGTGACGCTGTGTCTGTTCTTTACGTTGGGACGCAGCTTCCTTCCTTCGTTCAATGAAGGTTCTTTCACCATCAACATCAGTTCGCTGCCGGGCATTTCGTTGGAGGAATCCGACCGTATGGGGCATCAAGCCGAAGAACTGTTGCTGTCCATATCTGAGATACAGACAGTGGCCCGCAAGACAGGACGTGCCGAACTGGACGAACATGCTTTAGGTGTGAACGTAAGTGAGATAGAAGCGCCTTACGAGCTGAAGGACCGCTCTCGTCGCGAACTGATGGACGATGTGCGTGCCAAACTCTCTACGTTGACGGGAGCAAACATAGAGATTGGACAGCCCATCAGTCACCGCATTGATGCCATGTTGTCGGGTACTAAAGCCAGTATAGCCATTAAGCTCTTTGGCGATGACCTGAACCGCATGTTTGCATTGGGCAACCGGATAAAGGATGCTATCAGCAATGTGGAAGGCATTGCCGACCTGAATGTGGAGCAGCAGATAGAACGTCCGCAGCTCAAGATTGTACCGAAGCGTGAAATGCTGGCCCGCTATGGCATATCGCTGCCTGAGTTTGCCGAATTTGTTTCGGTCAATATGGCCGGAGAGACCGTATCACAGGTCTATGAGGCCGGCAAGGCATTCAACCTGATTGTCCGTGCCCGCAACGAAGCCCGCGATGATATAGAGAAGGTGGGTAATCTGATGATAGATACCGGCGATGGCCGGAAGATTCCTTTGAACTATGTGGCCGATGTAGTATCGGCTATGGGACCTAATACCATCAGCCGCGAGAACGTGAAGCGCAAGATTGTCATTTCGGCCAATACCAGCGGAAGAGACCTTCGCAGCGTGGTGAATGACATTCAATCTCGTATCGATGCACAGATTCAGTTGCCCGAAGGCTATCATGTGGAATATGGCGGACAGTTTGAGAGCGAGCAGGCAGCCAGCCGCACGCTGATGCTCACTTCGTTTATGAGCATCGTGGTTATCTTCCTGTTGCTTTATGCCCAATTCCGCAGTGCTGCCCAAAGCGGAGTCATTCTGATAAACCTGCCGTTGGCACTTATCGGTGGGGTGTTTGCCTTGCTGTTCACCACGGGAGAACTTAGCATTCCGGCCATCATCGGTTTCATATCGCTGTTTGGTATTGCTACGCGCAACGGTATGTTGCTTATCAGCCATTACAACGACTTGCGGGCAGGTGGCATGGAGCTGAAGGAAAGCATCCTGCATGGTTCTTTGGACCGTCTGAATCCTATCCTTATGACTGCCCTTTCTTCTGCATTGGCCTTGATACCGCTGGCTTTCAGAGGAGACTTGCCGGGCAATGAGATACAAAGTCCCATGGCAAAAGTCATATTGGGAGGATTGCTCACATCTACCTTCCTCAATGCGTTCATCATCCCGATTGTCTATGAACTAATGAACCGCAGGAAGGCAAACATTCACGAACAAACAGAAAAGATACCGTCATGAAGAAAACGTTATTATTCATCCTGCTCTGTGCCCCTGTCTGTATGCAGGCACAGGGCATCGAACAGATATTGAAGAGCATTGAGCAGAACAACAAGGCATTGCAGTCGCAGCAGCAAGCCGCCAATGCTGAGAAGATGGAGAACCGTACGGCCAATAATTTGCCCGACCCCACATTGAATTACAGCTCTTTTTATAGTAATTCGGCAGAGGGAGGACACGGCACGGAGTTCGTAGCTACGCAAGGATTTGATTTCCCTACGCAGTACATCACACGTAACCGTCAGGCCACTTTGCAAAACGAGGCCGTGGATATGCGTACCCGTGCAACTCGCAGGGACATCCTGCTTGCTGCTATTAATCTCTTTTTCGACCTCAGCGTGCTGAATCAGGAAAAGGATTTGCGGGACATGCGCCTGAAGAATGCCGAGGATTTGCAGGCCCTCTACGACAAACGACTCTCTACGGGTGATGCCAATATCCTGGAGGTAAATAAAATAAAGATGGAGCGCATGAGTGTGCAGACCGAAGTGGCTCAGAATACGGCAGCTCATCGCACAGCCTTGCAATCTTTGTTGGCTATGAATGGCAACCAGGCGTTGGAATTTGCTGAAACCGAATACCCCGCCGTAGAAGAAATCAATGATTACAATCTGATGCGTGACCGGGTAATAGCTTCCGACATAGACTTGCAGGCTGCATCTGCCACTGTGCGTGCAGCCGAAAAGCAAGTGAAGGTGGACCGTCAGGGATGGTTGCCCAAACTGGAAGTAGGATTTCGGAGGAATACCAACAGCGTGGAAGCAGAGAATGGTTTCGTCATAGGCGGTTCATTGCCATTGTTTGAGAACCGTAAGCGGGTGAAGATAGCCAAAGCACAAGCTATCAGTGTGCAGTTGGCTCGCGAAAGCATACGCGAACAGGCCGAAGCCGGATTGATGGCGCAGTTCAATGAGATGCAGCAGCTCAAGGCAGCCATGCAAGCATACGATGTACCTCTTATGCACCGTTCGCTCCAGTTGTTGAAGCAGGCTTTGGAGGAAGGACAAATCTCCCTTATCGAGTATTTTGTAGAGACGGAAAACATCTACCGGAACCTTCAAGCATACATGCAGGTAGAGAACCAATACCAGAAGGTGATGGCGAATATTTACAAAAATGATTTGTAGAGTGGGGGATTATCCATACATTTGCATTGAAACTTAATGAATGAAATGAATATGGAAACAGGATTGACTTTTACATCGACCGTAGTGGTGTCGAAAGAAAACATAGCTGCCACGATGGGTAGCGGAGATTTGGAAGTGTTTGCTACTCCTGCCATGGTGGCACTGATGGAAAATGTTGCCATGCGTGCTGTGGCAGGTGAGTTGCCCGAAGGCTCTACTACGGTGGGTGCCCTAATGAATACTACGCATATCAAACCTTCCGCTTTGGGTGATACGGTGGAGGCTACAGCCATATTGAAGGAAGTGGAAGGCCGCAAGCTCACTTTTGAAGTAAAGGCAAAGGATAGCAAAGGAGTGATAGGCGAGGGGACTCATGTGCGCTACATCGTAGATAAAGAAAGATTTATGGCGAAGTTGCGTTGAAAAAGGTATGAAAAGGCTGGTAATTTGGAATTTCTGTCTGCTGTTGATGTGGGTCATGGCGAGTGAAGCCATGGCCTGCACATCAGCTGTAGTATCGGGTAAAGTGACGCCTGATGGACGTCCTTTATTGTGGAAACATCGGGATACGGGAGCTTTGCAGAACAGCGTGAAGTATTTCTCCGGTGAGAAATATTCTTTTATAGCTGTGGTGAATAGCGGTGAAGATAATCCTACGGATGTGTGGATTGGTACCAATTCAGCCGGATTTTCGGTTATGAACACCCAGTCATACAATCTGGTGGAGGTGGAAGATGATGAAGAACGTGGCGAGGCAAACGGGCGCGTGATGCGTCGTGCGTTGGAGATTTGTGCCACGGTAGATGATTTCAAAGTATTTCTTGATACTCTTGCCAAGCCCAGTTTGATAGAAGCAAACTTTGGAGTGATTGATGCGCAGGGTGGAGCTGCCATGTTTGAGGTGGATTATGAGAAATATGTCATGTTTGATGCCAATGATCCCAAAGATGCCCCATGCGGTTATATTGCACGTTCTAATTTTTCGTTCACAGGAAAGGTAAATGTAGGTGCCGGCTATGTGCGTTACATGCAGGAAGATAAGCTGCTGATGCCTGCATCGGCCATGAAGCGGATTACCCCTGCATGGATATTCAGCGAATTGTCTCGCTCATTTGCCAATCCGATATTGGGAATTGACTTGAGGCAAGGAGATTTCAATCTTCCCAAAGGAACAGGTTGGTTTGTGGAGCAAGATTTTATATCCAGGCATGAATCGGCCAGTTCCGTAGTAATACAGGGAGTGAAGAATGGGGAGAATCCCGATTTGGTGACGATGTGGACGGTATTGGGTTATCCTCCGGTGAGTGTAGCTTTGCCTTTGTGGGTGAAGGGAGCGGAACGGAAAATGCCTGTATTGGTGCAGACAGAGAAAGATGTTGCGGCTTCGGGTATGAGCCGACGCACTACCATATTGCTCGATAAAGTGTATGCCTATAATCAGGGGATGGGCACTAACCGCTATTTCAATTGGGAACTACTTTATAATTTGGATAAAACAGGCTACATGCAGTTGCTGGCACCTGTTGAAATGAAAGTTTTCCAGATGACGGAACCTCTTATGGAGGAATGGAGAACCAAAGGAACTCCCAATGTTCAGCAAATGCATCAGCTTTATGACGAACTGGATCGCTATGTGGCAGGAGAATATAATCGATTGTTTGGATTATGATAGCGTCATTCGTGGTAATTCAAGTTCTATTATAATTTATTGGACAATGGCAATATTCTCAGGGCTTCTTTATGGATTTATTCAGACTGACAAATAATGAAACAAATCCCGATTCTCATAAACAAAACGTATTATTTATCCCCATTTGAAGAGAATTTTTATATTTTTCTTATGAAATAGAGAAAAAAGAGTATCTTTGTAACTTTCTAAATCTAATCACCATGAAAGTAACTATTTTACAGAGAAATATAGAATGGGCAAATCCTTCATTGAATGTGGCAAGAGCCGATGAGGCTTTGGCGGGGTTGCCCGATGCCGACCTGTTTGTATGGCCCGAAATGTTTTCTACGGGTTTCTGTACGCAGCCCGAAGGCATAGCGGAGAGTGCTGATAGCGATACCTTGCAGTGGATGAAACGCAAGGCAGCCGAACGCGATTGTGCTATAGCAGGTAGTGTGGCCGTATGCGAGGAGGGTAAATATTACAATCGTTTCTACTTCGTTACTCCCGATGGGAATGTCTTTCATTATAATAAGAAACATCTGTTCACCTACGGAGGAGAACACGAACGGTTCACTGCCGGAACGGAAAGAGTGGTGGTGGACTTTCGCGGGGTGCGTATCCTGCTTGCCGTGTGCTATGACCTGCGCTTTCCGGTGTGGACACGCAACAAAGGAGATTATGACATGATACTCTACGTAGCCAGTTGGCCCACTCCGCGCGTCGATGCATGGAGTGCACTGCTGCGTGCACGTGCCATCGAGAACCAATGTTATGTGGCAGGTGTGAACCGCGTAGGCAACGACCCCTATTGTGATTATTCGGGAGGAAGCGTCATCATTGACCCCTACGGAAAGACATTGGCCGAATGTCCGTGGAATACGGAAAGCTCTGCTACGGCAGAGATAGACATGGAAGCCTTGGAGAAGTTCCGGAAGAAATTCCCGGTACTTGGCGATGCCGACCCTTTTACCTTAAATAAATAGTAAGAAACAATTCAATAAAAAGAAAAGAATGATAGAAAGGAAACTGTTGTTGGGCGATGAAGCGATTGCCCTTGGAGCCATACATGCCGGCATATCGGGCGTGTATGCCTATCCGGGTACACCGTCCACTGAGATTACAGAGTTTATTCAGAATCATCCCTTGGCTGTGGAGCGAGGGGTGCATAGCCGTTGGTGCACCAACGAGAAGACTGCCATGGAGGCAGCACTCGGCATGTCATATGCCGGAAAACGGGCTTTGGTGTGTATGAAGCACGTCGGCATGAACGTGGCAGCCGATGCCTTTGTCAATTCGGCCATAACGGGAGTGAACGGCGGACTGGTGGTGTTGGCTGCCGACGACCCTTCCATGCACTCGTCACAAAATGAGCAAGACTCACGCTTCTATGGCAAGTTTGCCATGATACCTGTCTTCGAACCTTCCTCGCAGCAAGAGGCTTACGACATGATGGCGTATGCTTTCAGGCTTTCCGAAGCCCGGAAACTGCCGGTGCTGATGCGTATTGTTACCCGTTTGGCACACTCCCGTGCCGCTGTGCAGGTAGGTGAGGCCGTGGAGGAGAATCCCTTGAATCCCGACCACGAACGTACACACTGGGTATTGCTGCCCGGCAATGCACGCAGGCAATATGCCCACCTGATAGAAGAACAGCAGACGCTTCGGGAGGAATCGAAGCTTTCTCCCTACAACCGATTAGAAGGATGGGAAGACGGAAAGCGTTACGAACTGGGCGTGATTGCTTGCGGCATCGGCTATAATTATGTGAAGGAAGCCGGGGAAGCAGCAAACGGCCTGCCCATACTGAAAGTGTCGCAATATCCGTTGCCGCACGAGGAAATCCATCAACTGATAAAATGTTGCGACCGCATCCTGGTGGTAGAAGACGGACAGCCGTTTGTGGAAGAGCAGATGCATGGCATCCGGGCCATCGGACGACTCACCCACACGCTTCCCCGCATGGGCGAACTGACTCCCGAAGCAGTGGCAAAAGCCCTCGGACAGGAAGTGGAATGCAGCTATCCGGTATCATCGGTGGTGGTTCCACGTCCGCCTGCCTTGTGTCAGGGATGCGGCCATCGCGATGTGTACGATGCACTCAATCGGGTGGCAGCCGAATATCCCGATGCACGTATCTTCGGCGACATCGGTTGTTATACCTTGGGAGCTTTGCCTCCGTTCCGTGCCATCGACAGTTGCGTGGATATGGGAGCTTCCATTACCATGGCGAAGGGAGCGGCAGATGCCGGTGTTTTCCCTGCCATCGCAGTAATCGGCGATTCCACCTTTACCCATTCGGGTATGACCGGACTGCTGGATGCAGTGAACAGCCGGGCACGTATCACGGTGGTTATCTCGGACAACCTGACTACGGCGATGACCGGCGGACAGGATTCGGCAGGCACCAACAAGTTCGAGGCCATCTGCCTGGGATTGGGCGTAGAACCCGAACACGTGCGCGTGGTGGTGCCTCTGCCTAAGAACATGGAAGAGATTACACGCATCATCCGCGAAGAGATAGAATATGACGGAGTGTCCGTCATCATCCCGCGCCGGGAGTGCATACAGACATTGAACAGAAAACTAAGACAGAAAAAAGCAGGCAAGGCATGAGAAAAGACATCATACTTTCGGGCGTGGGAGGACAAGGCATCCTCACCATTGCCACCATTATAGGAGAAGCTGCCATAGCGGCAGGACTCGAACTGAAGCAGGCAGAGGTGCACGGCATGAGCCAGCGGGGAGGAGATGTGCAGTCCAACCTGCGCCTGTCCGATGAGGCCATCTATTCCGACCTCATTCCCCGTGGGGAGGCAGACCTGATAATCTCGATGGAACCGATGGAGGCATTGCGCTACCAGCATTACCTGAAGAAAGAAGGTTGGGTGGTGACTGCCGAAACTCCGTTTAGGAACATCCCCAACTATCCTGCAGAAGCTGACCTGGAAGCGGGATTCCAAAGTCTGGCGAATGTAGTGAAGCTGGACATAGACGGCATGGCAAAAGAAAACAACCTGCCCCGGTGTGCCAACGTCATCCTGCTGGGCATGGCTGCCCCCTACATCGGCATCGTGTCGCCGGAGCAGTTGCGCGAGAGCATTGCACGCATCTTTGCAGCTAAGGGAGAGAAAGTGGTGACCATGAACCAACAGGCGTTCGACATCGGTTACAATGCTGTAAAGAAAGGATGAGGCCATGAAGATATTCAGTGAAGCATTGGTAGAGAAGGCGGTGAAGGAACTTCACGTTGCCGACTTGTCACAGGCCACCATTGGCGATGTGTTGCTGGTGGCGCAATATCTGGAGAAAGAGACGGGCATCCCGTTTATCCGCATGGACCAGGGTTCGCCGGGACTGGCTGCCAACCGCATAGGCATTGAGGCTGAGAAGGCAGCACTTGATAGGGGAGTGGGTTCCCAATATCCGGCAGCGGCGGGAGTGCCCGAACTGAAGCACGAGGCTTCCCGCTTCGTGAAAGCATTCTTGAATGTCGATATATCGGCACGCGCCTGTGTGCCCACCACCGGTTCGGTGGCAGGCTCTTTCGGTTCGTTTATAGCCTGCACACAGCGCACGCTGGGCAAGGACAAGGTGCTGTTCATTGACCCCGGCTTTCCCATTCAGAAGTCACAGCTTCGTGTTATCGGCGTGGCATGGGAGGAGTTCGATGTTTACTCTTATCGCGGAGCGGCTTTGCGCGGAAAGTTGGAAGAACTCTTGTTCAAGGGAGACATTGCCGCCATCGTCTATTCCAACCCGAACAATCCGGCATGGATTTGTCTGGAAGAAGAGGAACTGAAGATTATCGGCGAACTGGCCACGAAGTACGACGTCATTGTGATGGAAGACCTGGCTTATTTCTGCATGGACTTCCGCCGTGATTTGGGTCATCCGTTCTGTCCGCCCTATCCGCCCACGGTGGCACACTATACGGACAATTACATCCTGATGCTTTCTTCCTCGAAGATATTCAGCTATGCCGGACAGCGCATGGCATTGACCTGTATCAGCGACCGCTTGTTCGACCGCCAATTTCCTGCCCTTGCCGAACGCTACAAGGATGCAGGCGTGTTCGGCCCTACGCTGATAGCCTCCATTCTCTATATGATAACTTCCGGCTGTACGGCTTCTACCCAATATGCGTATGCCGAAATGCTCCGCCTCTCCACCGAAGGCAAGATAAACTTTGTGGAAGATACCCGCGAGTATGCCCGTCGTGCCGAACGGATGAAGAAGATATTTACCGACAATGGTTTCCACATTGTCTATGACCGCGACGTCACGCAAGACGTGGGCGACGGCTTCTTCTTCACCATCGGCTACGGTTCGATGAAGAGCGGCGAGTTGCTTCGCGAATTGCTCTACTACGGCGTGAGCAGCATCTCTCTTTCCACTACCGGCAGCGAACAGGAAGGGGTGCGTGCCTGTACCTCGCGCATGAGGGAAGAACTCTATCCGGTCATGGAGGAGCGCATGAAGGCTTTCCATGCCGACCATAAAATTTGATGATTTATAATCCTTATAATAATACTATGATTTGGAACAAAAACAAAGAATGCATGAGCCGGGACGAGATGAGCGCCCTACAAGGGAAACGGCTGAACAAGCTGGTGAACCTCGTCTATCACAACGTCCCCTTCTACCGCAACAAGATGCAGGAGATGGATCTTGCTCCCGATGACATCCAGACAATCGAAGACATCGTGAAGTTGCCTTTCACTACCAAACAAGACCTTCGCGACAATTATCCCTATGGCTTGCAGGCCGCTCCTCCTTCTGAGATAGTGCGTGTGCATGCTTCATCGGGCACTACAGGAAATCCCACCATCGTGGGCTATACCCGGCGTGACCTTGCCGTGTGGTCCGAAGTGATGTCCCGTTGCCTTTCGGCATACGGCGTGACCCGCGACGATACTTTCTCCGTGAGCTACGGTTACGGTCTCTTTACCGGCGGATTGGGAGCGCACTACGGAGTAGAGAACTTAGGTGCTACGGTGATACCTGCCTCTACGGGCAACACGGAGAAACACCTCCGCCTCATTCGCGACTTGCACATCACCGGCATTGCCTGCACACCTTCGTATGCCCTCTATCTGGCAGAGACGATGGAGAAGATGGGCTTGAAGAAAGAAGACATCAGCTTGCGCATCGGTGCCTTCGGTGCCGAACCCTGGACGGAGCACATGCGCCGCGAGATAGAAGAACGCCTCGGACTGAAGGGATACAACCTCTACGGGTTGAGCGAGATTATGGGACCGGGCGTGTCCTACGAATGCGAGGAGCAAAACGGCTCACACATTTGCGAAGACCATTTCTATCCCGAAATCATTCATCCCGACACGTTGGAGCAACTGCCCTACGGCGAACAGGGCGAACTGGTGTTTACCACCCTGACTAAGGAAGGTATGCCGCTGTTGCGCTATCGCACGAAGGACCTCTGCTCGCTCATGCCCGGCACGTGTGCCTGCGGGCGTACCAGTGTGCGTATGAGTCGCATCATGGGACGCAGTGACGACATGCTGATTATCCGCGGTATCAATGTATTCCCCTCGCAGGTGGAAAGCGTTATTTTGGGCATGCCCGAATTCGAGCCTCAATACATGCTGGTGGTGGATCGCGTGAACAACTTAGACACGTTGCAAGTGCAGGTAGAGGTGCGCAAGGATTTCTTCTCCGACGACTTAGGCCGTATGCTGGCCATGAAGAAAGCTTTGGCCGACCGCCTGAAGAGTGTGCTTTCCATCGGTGCCGACGTGAAGCTGATGGAGCCGAACAGCATAGCCCGCAGCCAGGGTAAGGGCAAACATGTGATAGACAATCGAGTTTTAAAATAGCAAAAACCAGTGGATATGACAATCAAGCAATTATCTGTTTTTCTGGAAAACAAGACCGGAAGAATCAATGAAGTGGCCAAAATTTTGGCTAAACACGGCATCAATATGCACGCTTTCAGCATGGCAGAATCTACCGACTTTGGTATCTTGCGGCTCATTGTGTCCGAAGTGGACAGGGCGGTGGAAGTGCTTCGTGCAAGAGACTTTGCGGTGATGCTCACCGATGTGGTGTGCATCAGTTGTCCCAATGTGGCAGGTTCGTTGTCTGCCATACTGGAGCAGCTTGCCGACAAGCAGATATTCATCGAATACATGTATGCCTTCGCGCAGGGCGACAAGGCGCATGTGGTGATTCGTCCCAATGATTTGGCGCACTGTGTGCAGGTGTTGGAAGAATGTCAGTGCGACGTGATTCGTACCGGTGACTTTTAAGCATTGACTTCGGCTTTTATTGAATGGGCGGGCCTTTGTGTCCGCCTTTATTATGATACTATCATCTCTCCGGTTTTAAAGGACGAAAAA
>JAUNIV010000015.1 GCA_030523385.1 Bacteroidales bacterium
AAACTAAAGTTAATTATTAATGAATTATCCAACTTTGTTTGGATTTTAAATGGAAGGTATAGGATGATTCTTTTTGCGCGTATTTCTTGTTGGCAGGAAGCGGATGTTTGTCCTGCCTCTTCGTTATTAATCGTTAAACCAGTACGAATAAGCGAAAACATGCGAAAAAAAGACTAATTTTGCACTTCCAAAAACTGGATGGCTTGCAAAAGTTTTCAAAAGGAATACCTGGTTAATCCGAAATATATAAAAAAGTTCAATAAATATTAGTTATGAAGATGACAGTAAACAGTATGAGATGTTTTTCATGGAGCCGCCTGGCGTTTGTCGTAGCGGCAACCGCTGTATTAAGCAGTTGCGGTGGCGGTCAAGGTGGAATGAAGTTGGGCGATGACGAATTCGCCGTTATGGAAGTGAAGTCGGCTGCCAGCCAGCAGTCAACCTCTTATCCGGCTACAATCAAAGGTATTCAGGACGTGGAAGTGCGTCCGCAGGTATCGGGGTTCATTACGAAATTGTGTGTGGACGAAGGTTCTACGGTGAAGAAAGGACAAGCCTTGTTTCAGATAGACCCTACGCAGTATGCAGCAGCCGAAAGACAGGCGTCGGCAGCCGTAAAGATGGCCGAGTCCAACCTGAATACGGTGACACTGAACGAACAGCAGAAAAAGAACCTGCACGACAAGAAGATTATCAGCGACTTTGAATATCAGAGCGCGGTTGACCAGTTGCTCTCTGCCAAGGCTTCTTTGGCTCAGGCACAGGCACAGCTTACGAGCGCGCGTCAGAATTTGGGCTTCTGCACCGTCACCAGTCCGTCGAACGGAGTGGTGGGTACGTTCCCTTACCGTATCGGTAGCCTTGTAAGCCCGTCGGTGGCACAACCCCTTACCACCGTGAGCGAGATTGGGGAAATGTATGTCTATTTCTCCATGACCGAAAAACAACTGCTTGCCATGACACGCGCAGGCGGTACGCTGAAAGAACAGCTGGAGAAGATGCCGGCCGTGAAACTGGAACTGGCCGACGGAACCATGTATGCCGATGAGGGTCGCATTGACGCTGTGAGCGGTGTGATAGACCAGACCACCGGTTCGGTGAGCATGCGTGCCGTTTTCCCCAACAAGCAACTCGTATTGCGCAGCGGCGGTATGGCCAATGTGATTTTCCCTTACACGATGGAAGATATTATCCTGATTCCGCAATCGGCCACACAGGAAATACAGGACAAGAAGTTCGTTTACGTGCTCCAACAGGACAATACGCTGAAGCACACCGAAATACAAATCTCCAACCTGAATGACGGAAAGAACTACATCGTGACCGGAGGCTTGAAGCCGGGCGACAAGATTGTGGTAGAAGGCGTGCAGGTACTGAAAGACGGCCAGCAGATTACTCCCATCACTCAGGAACAAAGAGAGGCCAAGTATCATCAGCACTTGAAAGACCAGAGCGAAGGAAACATTGCCACAGCCTTTAAATAAATAAGGAGTGAGGAACAAAAAAATTAAAAGACTTTTATGAAACTAGATAGATTTATCAACCGTCCGGTGCTCTCTACGGTGATCTCCATCCTGATTGTCATTTTGGGTGTCATCGGACTTGCCACATTGCCGGTTACACAGTATCCGGACATTGCCCCGCCTACCGTTTCGGTGAGGGCCACTTATACGGGTGCCAACTCTACAGCCGTATTGAATTCAGTCATCGCTCCGCTCGAAGACCAGATAAACGGTGTGGAGAACATGCTCTACATCCAGTCTTCGGCTTCCAACAACGGTGCGGCCGATATCAACGTGTACTTCAAGCAAGGTACAGACCCCGATATGGCAGCTGTGAACGTGCAGAACCGTGTCTCCATGGCACAGGGATTGCTGCCTGCCGAAGTTACCAGGGTGGGTGTGACCACACAGAAGAGACAGACATCCATGCTGATGGTGTTCTCTCTGTATGACGAGACAGACTCTTATAACATCGAGTTCATTGAGAACTATGCCAACATCAACCTTGTTCCCGAAATAAAGCGTGTGAACGGTGTGGGTGATGCCACCGTGTTGGGACAGGACTACTCCATGCGTATCTGGCTGAAGCCCGACGTGATGGCGCAATACAAGCTGGTTCCGTCTGATGTGTCGGCAGCATTGGCCGAGCAGAACATTGAAGCCGCTCCGGGACAGTTTGGCGAACGTGGTAACCAGACATTCCAATACACCATCCGCTACAAGGGACGTTTGCAACAGACTACCGAGTTTGAGGATATTGTCATCAAGGCATTGCCCGATGGCAACGTGCTCCGTTTGGGTGACATTGCCGACATTGAGTTGGGTCGTCTGGCCTATACCTTTAATAATACGGTGAACGGACATAAGGCCGTTTCTTGTATCATCTATCAGATGGCAGGAACAAATGCCACCGAGACCATCTCCAATCTGGAAGAGGTGTTGGCCAAAGCACAGGAAACACTGCCTACGGGATTGCGCATCAACGTGGCCCAAAACGCCAACGACTTCCTTTTCGCCTCCATCCACGAAGTTATCAAGACTTTGATCGAGGCGTTTATCCTGGTGTTTATCGTGGTTTATATCTTCTTGCAGGACATGCGTTCTACGTTGATTCCCGCCATCGCTATTCCGGTAGCTTTGATTGCCACGTTCTTTGTGCTGAAGCTTATCGGCTTTAGCGTGAACCTGCTTACGCT
The DNA here is from genome assembly GCA_030523385.1 of Bacteroidales bacterium. GTDB lineage: Bacteria > Bacteroidota > Bacteroidia > Bacteroidales > Bacteroidaceae > Phocaeicola. The sequence goes on from JAUNIV010000015.1 coordinate 2,699, forward strand.
TTCGGCCATGGTGCTTGCCATTGCCATCGTGGTGGACGATGCGATAGTCGTCGTCGAGGGTGTCCATGCCAAGCTGGACCAGGGCTATAAGTCGGCCCGCGAGGCTTCCATCGACGCCATGAGTGAGTTGGGCGGTGCCCTTGTTTCCATTACGCTGGTCATGATGTCCGTGTTTATCCCCGTGAGCTTCATGGGTGGTACGGCCGGAACGTTCTATCGTCAGTTCGGTATCACGATGGCCATCTCCATCGGTTTTTCCGCACTGAACGCCTTGACGCTTTCGCCTGCTCTGTGTGCCATCTTCCTGAAACCCCACGACAGCCACGGACATGAGCGTAAGATGACTCGCGTAGAACGCTTCCACACGGCTTTCAATGCTGCCTACGATTCGTTGCTGAAGAAATATAAGAAAGGTGTCGTATTCTTTATCCACAAGAAATGGCTGTCCTTCGGACTGGTGGGTGCCTCCATCGTGCTGCTTATGTTCTTCATGAAGGTTACTCCTACGGGTATGGTGCCCAACGAAGATACCGGTACCATCATGGGAGCAGTGACATTGCCTCCCGGCACTTCGCAGGAACGCGCCATGGAAGTATTGAATATGGTGGACAGCCTGGTAGCTTCCGAGCCGGCCGTTGCATCCCGTACCGTGATTTCCGGTTTCGGCTTCATCGGCGGACAGGGACCTTCTTACGGTTCACTCATCATCAAACTGAAAGATTGGGAAGAACGCTCCATGATGCAGAATTCGGACATCATCGTGGGTACGCTTTTCATGCGTGCGCAGAAGATTATCAAGGATGCACAGGTGTTGTTCTTCGCACCGCCTATGATTCCCGGTTACTCAGCCTCCAGCGACATTGAGCTGAACATGCAGGACAAGACGGGTGGCGACCTGAACCATTTCTACGAAGTGGTATTGAGCTATATGGATGCCTTGAAGGCACGTCCCGAAATCAATTCGGCACAGACTACCTTCAACCCCAGCTTCCCGCAATACATGCTGGACATTGATGCCGCTGCCTGTAAGAAGGCAGGTATCAGCCCCAGCGACATCTTGACTACGATGCAGGGTTATTTCGGCGGTCTGTATGCCTCCAACTTCAACCGCTTCGGTAAGATGTATCGCGTGATGATACAGGCAGAGCCCGAAGCAACCAAGAACCTGGAGTCGCTGAACAGCATCAAGGTGCGCAACGGAAGCGAAATGGCTCCCATCTCGCAGTTCGTATCTATTAAAAAGGTATATGGACCGGACGTAATCAGCCGTTTCAACCTTTATACGGCCATCAAGGTGATGGTGGCTCCTGCCAGCGGTTACACTTCCGGTCAGGCTTTGCAGGCCATTGCCGAAGTAGCCAAAGAGAACCTGCCTACGGGTTACGGTTATGAGTTGGGAGGTATGGCACGTGAAGAGGCTTCGACCAGTGGAAGCACTACGGGTATCATCTTCGTGTTGTGTTTCGTGTTTGTCTATCTGCTGCTGAGCGCGCAGTACGAAAGCTACATCCTGCCGCTTGCCGTATTGTTGTCCGTGCCGTTCGGTCTGTTGGGCAGCTTCCTGTTTGTCAACGGATTTGCCGCTTTGGGCAATATCCCGGCATTGAAGATGATTTTGGGCACCATGTCCAACGACATCTACATGCAGATTGCCTTGATTATGTTGATGGGTCTGTTGGCCAAGAATGCCATCCTGATTGTAGAGTTCGCCCTCGACCGCCGCAAGCAAGGCATGAGTATCAGTTGGGCAGCCGTGTTGGGTTCAGCCGCCCGTCTGCGACCCATCCTTATGACCTCATTGGCCATGATCGTAGGTTTGATTCCGTTGATGCTTGCCATGGGCGTAGGTGCACACGGAAACCGCACGTTGGGAGCTTCGGCCATCGGTGGTATGTTGATAGGTATGATTCTTCAGATCTTCATCGTGCCGGTGCTCTTCGTGGTATTCCAGTGGTTGCAGGAGAAGGTGAAACCTATCGAATGGAGCGATGTGGAAGATAATGAGGTACGACCCGAAATAGAACAATACACCAGATAAATGCAGAATATGAAAAAGATAATCGGATTTTGCTGTGCAACGCTCCTGCTGAGTAGTTGCCATATATATAAGTCATACGACCGTCCCGAAGAGATAGATGCCACCGGCATCTATCGGGACCCGAATGCAGCCGATGCAGCATTGGCCGCAACCGATACGGCCAACTTCGGCAATTTGTCGTGGAAGGAAGTCTTTCGTGATGCCAAGTTGCAGGCACTTATCGAAGAAGGATTGGCCAACAATGTGGACATGCAGGCTGCCATCTTGCGCGTGGAAGAGGCAAAGGCATTGCTTACGGCTGCCCGTCTGTCCTACCTGCCATCGTTGGCACTGGCTCCGCAAGGCTCTCTTACCAGCGTAGATGAAGGTACTCCGGTAAAGAACTACACCCTGCCTGCCGCCGCTACATGGGAAGTGGACTTGTTTGGCAAACTGCTGAACGCCCACCGCGGGCAGAAAGCATCTTACCTGCAAAGCAAGGTTTACCAGCAGGCAGTGCGCTCGCAACTGATTGGCGGCATAGCCAATGCTTATTATTCTTTGCTGATGCTCGACCGTCAGGTGAGCGTTACGGAACAGAACGTGGCATTGATGAAAGAGACCGTGCGCACCATGGAAGCCATGAAGGAGGCAGGTATGACTACCGAAGCAGCTGTGGCACAGAGCAAGGGTGCTTACCATCAGACGGAAGCTTCACTGGCCGACTTGAAACGCCAAGTGCGCGAGACCGAGAACTCCATCTCCGTCTTGCTTGCCAAAGCTCCCCAAAGCATTGACCGCGGCACGATAGAGAACCAGGACATGCCGACCAACTTCACCGTAGGCGTTCCCTTGCAGTTGTTGGAGAACCGTCCCGATGTGAAGGCTGCCGAACTCTCTTTGGCTGCTGCCTATTACCAGACCAACCAAGCCCGTGCGGCCTTCTATCCCGGTGTGACCATCACCGCTACAGCCGGATGGACCAATGGTTCTAATGGTACGGTCATCTCCAATCCGGCCGTGTTCTTGTGGCAAGCCATCGGCTCGCTGGCTCAGCCCATCTTCCAGCGTGGAAAGCTCATTGCTAACCTGAAAGTGACCAAGCGCGAAGAAGAGATAGCCAAAATGAACTATCAGCAGAAGATTCTGGAAGCCGGTAAGGAAGTGAGCGATGCACTTTTCCTTTATGACACTGCCGACAAGAAGTTGACAGAACACCGGGCACAGGTGGCACAGATGCAGCGTGCGGTAGAGATGAACAACGACCTGTTTCAGGCAGGGAAAGCCACTTACCTGGAAATCATCACTGCCCAACAGTCTTTGTTGAGTGCACAGCTCAACGAAGTGGCCGATACCTTCCAGCGCATGCAGGCAGTCATCAACCTATACAGCGCATTGGGTGGCGGACGCGAATGAATAGTATAACTTTAAATCTTGATTGATATGATTAGTCCATTAGCAAGCATCCACCCTTCTGCCAAGATTGGGAAGAATGTGACGATTTATCCTTTTGTCTTTATCGACAAGGATGTGGAAATAGGCGATAACAATGTGATCATGCCCAATGCGAGCATCATGAACGGTGCACGCATAGGCAATGGCAACACCATCTACAACGGAGCGGTGATAGCCGCCACTCCGCAGGACTTCAAATATACGGGCGATGAAACCATTGCCCGCATTGGCGACAACAATACCATCCGTGAGAATGCGGTGATTATCCGTGCCACCTTTGCCGGTGATGAAACGGTGTTGGGCAACGGCAACTTCGTCATGCAGGGAGCACGTATCTCGCACGATGTAAAGGTAGGAAACAACTGCATCATCGGAAACGGTTCGCAGGTGTCGGGATGCTGCATCATCGAAGACTGTGCCATCCTCACCTCCAATGTGCTTATGCAGGGCAATACCCGTTTGGGCACATACGCAGCCGTGCAAGGAGGATGCCGTTTCACCAAGGACATCCCGCCCTATTGCATTGCCGCCCATGAGCCTACGGCCTACTATGGCATCAATGCCGCCGTGTTGCAGCACGAGGGCTTTTCGGATACGGTAATCAAGCACATTGCCCATGCCTACCGCATCCTCTACAAGGCCAATACATCTACGGAAGATGCTTTGCGCCGCATTGAGGAGCAGGTGCCTGCCAGTCCCGAGATAGCTCATATCGTAGAGTTTGTGCGTCAGTCAAAATTGGGCATTATCAAATGATGGAGCAGTTGCAGGTGTGAAGATGGGAGGAGCGAACAAACGGAAGACAGACAAGCAGGCAGTAAGGGAACAGATTATCCGGGCTGCCGATAAGGCCTTTACGGAGAAAGGCATCCGTCCCGTGCGGATGGACGACATTGCTGCTGCCTTGTCTATCTCCAAACGAACGCTCTACGAGCTGTTTCAGGACAAAGAAACATTGCTGCTCGAAGTCATGAAGCACCACCGCAACGAGATGAAACATTATATGGAACAAGTGGCTTCCGGGGCAGACAATGTCCTGGAAGTCCTTTTGAAGTTCTATGAGCATACCCTGCAAGGACTCCAGACCACCAACCGTGCTTTCTTTGAGGACATGAAAATGTATCCCCTTGTAAGAGCCTACATCGAAGAAGCACGAAAGGAGAACGCTGCCGCCGCCATTGAATTTTATCGGAAGGGAGTTGCACAGGGCATTTTCCGCCCTGAAGTGAATTATGACATTGCGCAGGCTATGGTGTGCGAACAGATGGATCGCCTGTTGCAGTCCGAAGCCTGTCGTTCTTATTCCTTGCCCGAGGTCTATGAGACCGTTATCTTCATGCACATGCGAGGCATTTCCACCCGGCGGGGATTGGAGATTATGGAGCGTTTCTCAAATTCTCAGTGAATCAACCGGTCGGTGAATATATCTATAAGGTAACGAATCTATGCGCCCGATGACCGATTATTCCTTCACTCTGTACTCATTCGGCGTCATGCCTGTCCATTTCTTAAATGCCCGGCTGAAATATTGCGGATACTGATACCCCAGATAATAGGCTATTTCACTGATTGTTTTGTCAGAGTCGGATAGCAATGTTTTTGCTGTGTCCATTGTCTTTTGCTGTACATATTCCTGTGCCGACTTACCCGTCTCTTTCTTTATCAGGTCGCCGAAGTAATTGGCTGAAAGATGCAGCTGGTCAGCACACCATGCTACGGTGGGAGTACCCAGATGCTGTGGCTTGTCCGAAGTGAAATAGTTGTCAAGCAGTTCCTCGAAGCGGGTCAGGATGTCCTTGTTGGCTTTCTTGCGCGTGATGAACTGGCGATCATAAAAACGGGTGCAGTAATTCAAGAACAGTTCGATGGCAGAGGCGATAATGGTGTTGCTGTGCCGGTCCTTACCATTATTTATTTCATCATCTATCTTCCTTAAACAGTCAATGATGGTTTCGCGTTCTTGCAGCGAGAGGTGAAGGGCTTCGCTGACGTCGTAGGAAAAGAACGTATAGTCTTTGATGTGCCGTCCGAGCTGTGTGCCGCGCAACAGTTCGGGGCTGAAGTAAAGACACCAGCCCTTTGCCTGGTAGGTGGAACCGTCTGCCGGGTAGCCCAGTATCTGTCCGGGAGAGACGAACACAAGCGTATTCTCTTGATAGTCGTACTCCTTGCGCCCGTATTTCAGGTAATCGGCGCATTTCACATCTTTCAGAAAGATGACATACATACCGAAGTTTTTCCGGCAGTTCGGAATGGGATGTGTGATTTGCGAACCTTCGAGCACGTTTACCAAAGGATGGCGATCCTTCAATCCCCAATACGCATTGTAATCACTGACCGTTGCTATATTTACTATCTTATCCATAGAAACTTATCTTTAATCTGATTGCAAAAATAGCATATTTTCCATATAATCTTCTGCAATCTGTAAAAGTTATATTCCAATCCGTAATTTGGATAAGTGCTTACCGGCGAAACCAAGGTAATTTTGCATCGTGAATCAAAAGAAAACGTAATTGATGACTAAGGAAATGAATATGAACAATGTCATTACGATAGACAGGTTTAATAAACTCACGGGACAGGAGACGCTGCATCCATTGGTGGGACTTGCCGACTTGAAGGGTGACGAGTTGCCTGATGACCTCTACTTGCCGTGCAATTTCTATGCATTGCTTTGCCGGCAGGACAGGCAAGGCACGCGGACCTCGCTGCAACTGATTAACCCCGGAGAACTCTTCGAGATTCCTTCGGCACGCCACCGTGAAGCAAGGAATTATACGGGTGTACTCTTTCATCCCGATCTGCTTTGCGATACGCCATTGGAAAACTCCATCGACCGTTATCCCACCCGATGCTGTTGTCACAGTGCCTTGACCGAACGCGAACGGCAGACAATCTCCGATTGCCTGCGGGAGATTGACAAGGAACTGCACCATGCCATTGACCGATATAGCAGTACGATTATCGTATCACACATTGAATTATTATTGAACTATTGTACACGATTTTGTAGTAACCCCAAATAAAAATTGAATATGAAAAAGTTATTTATTATCCCATTTTTGCTTTTCTCGCTGGTAGCCACTCCGGCTTGTTCGTCTGATGATTCCGTGCAGGGAATGGAACAACCGACAATCCCCGAAGAACCCAACCAGCCGGATAATCCCGATCAGCCGGATGGAGAGGTAAAAACACTCGTGGCTTACTTCTCCGCACAAGGACATACCCAAGCCGTGGCCGAACGCATCGTGGAACTGACCGGTGCGGATGTGTATCGCATCGAGGCAGCTGATCCGTATGCCGAGAATCCCTACGATGACAGTGACCGCATCCAGAATGAGGCATATAACGGCCTGCGTCCTGAAGTGGCGAATCTGCCTGATGCGGAGACCATCGCCCGCTATGATACCATCTTCGTCGGCTCACCCTGTTGGTGGCATCAGCCTGCGATGGTGGTCTGCACCTTCCTCGAAGCATACGACCTGACAGACAAGGTGGTTATCCCGTTCTTCACCTACGGGGCTACGACCTATCTGAATGAGTCGATGCAGACCATCTACAGGGTAACACCCGATTCAAAGCACATCCCGGAGACATTGCCCGAAGACCTTAATCCGGACGACATCACCACTCCCGGTCCGGCTGACGATGCAGGAATTGATATGCCGGGTAATGCCGGCGGTACAGAAGCATGGCTTCGCCGAATAGGAATCATCGAATAATCATCCCTTTAATGAATATCAACGGAAAATGAAAAAGACAATCGTATTATCTTGTGTGGTGGTAATCGCTGTATGCGCTTTCGTCACTTATTGTTGGGCTTCAACGGAAAATGCCCATACCCAAGGCAGGCAACTGCCGCAAGACAGTCCTGTATCTGCTGTCGTAAACAATCCTCAAGGCAAAGTGCTTGTCGCCTATTTCTCCGTGCCCGAGACCGACGGTGTGGATGCGTCATCGGGAGCCAGCCGGGTATCAGCCAATGGCAAGATGATGGGTAACACGCATTATGTGGCTTCCATCATCAGCGAGGCCACAGGTGGAGAACTCTTTGAAATCAAGACTACGCATACTTATCCCGGTTCGCACAAGGCTCTGATTGATGCCGCGAAAGTGGAAATCGACAACAATGCCCGTCCGAAGCTGGCTACCCATATCAAGAACCTGAAAGACTATGACGTGGTGTTCGTCGGCTTCCCTAACTGGTGGTATGATATGCCGATGCCGCTCTACTCGTTCTTCGATGAGTACGACTTCAGCGGCAAGACTGTTATCCCCTTCTGTACGCACGGCGGCAGCCGTTTCTCGGGTGCGATTAAAACCATCCGTGAATTGGAGAAAGGTGCAACCGTCCTTGACGGCTATGCCATCTCCCGCGACCGCGTGCCGGAGTCGAAAGACGGGGTGTTGAAATGGCTGGAGAAGATAGGGATGAAAATGCAGTAAACTTATCGGGAGAACTGGAAATCCTGTAGCAGATTCTGAAAAGAAGGAGGGACTTGAATAGTTAATTAAGAACAAATATAAGCCAATTATTGAGGTAGAAGCATGGAAGGTGGTGCATCCGAAGTTTTTTGTGCGGCATAATGCTGTGGCAAAACCCAAAAAAGTATTATTTTTGCCGCTGTTTTTCAAAATAGCAAACAGTATGAAGAATTATATATCGGTCACTTTCCTGCTTGTCCTCTTAGTGACAGGTGCGTTGTTGGGACTTTATTTCCTTCCGCCCCTCACCGTCGGAGGCAAGTCCTTGCGCAAAGTGGATTTGCTCTCCGACCTTCGTCCCGAACCGGAAGAGGACGAATGGGCGTGCGACTCCGATACCCTTGTCCTTCCGCCTCCCGTAAAGCCCGCCTTCATAGACACCTGCCGCACGGGCATGACCTGCATAGAAGATTATGCAGACTCCACGGCTCACGGCATGAAAACCTTCTACGAAGCCCTGTGTAATGTGCGGACTATGAACCGTCCTGTCCGCATTGCCTACTTCGGCGATTCCTTCATTGAGGCAGACATCTTTACGGCAGACCTTCGCGAGATGTTCCAAAAGGAGTTTGGCGGCTGTGGAGTAGGATATGTCTCCATCACATCACCTATCAGCGGCTATCGGACCACTGTGCGTCACACCTTTGAAGGATGGAGCAGCCATGCCTCTACCGATTCCATTGGCTTTGATGCAAAATGTCAAGACATAGCCAACCGTTATTTCTTGCCGCACAAAGGAGCCTACGTGCAACTGAAAGGGCAGAGCAAATATGCCTCCCGGCTGGATACGTGTGAAGTATCTACCTGTTATTTCCTGAACAAAGGCTCTGTGGCTATCCGTTCTGCCATCAACGGGCGTGACGGAGAAGTGCATGAGCTTCCGGGTGAAGGAACCTTGCAGGCAGTAGATGTGGAAGGACGTATCGGACAGGTACGCTGGACGGTGGAGCAAGCCGATTCTACTATCTTCTACGGTGTGGCGATGGACGGCAGGCGAGGAGTGTGCGTAGATAATTTCAGCGTGCGGGGTAGTAGCGGCCTGCAACTGCGCAGCATCCCTTTGCGCACGCTTCAGGCTTTCGGCAAGGTGCGTGCTTACGACCTGATTGTGCTCCAGTACGGACTGAATGTCGCTACGGAACGGGGTGTGAATTATGACAACTACAAGCGGGGCATGCTGACAGTCATAGACCATCTGAAGACAGCTTTCCCCCATACCGCCATCCTGCTCGTCAGCGTGGGCGACCGTGAATACAAGGACAAGGAAGGCGAACTGCGCACCATGCCCGGCGTGAAGAACCTCATCCGTTACCAGCAGTCCATAGCGGCCGACGGGCACATTGCTTTCTGGAATCTGTATGACGCTATGGGCGGCGAAGGAAGTATCCTCGATATGATAGACCGGAAGATGGCCAACCTGGATTATACGCACATCAACTTCAAGGGTGGCAAGCACTTGGCGGGCATCTTGTTTGAAACGCTGATGTATGGCAAGGAACAGTATGAAAGGAGGAAGGCGTATGAGGAAGAATGACAGCATCCTTTGGGTGCTCGTGGTAATGCTCATGTCGGCTTTCTTGCCTTGGGGAAGGGCTTATGCACAAGATACCATACCCGGACTTGCCTTGCCACAGCGACCTTTGCTTCAAGCGGTTGAGGCTCGTGAGATGCACCGTGCCATGCGCCCCATTGCGGTGCACGATTCGCTTCCGCCCGGTTTTCTTCATGCAGCAGCAAATGTCATTGAAGACGACAGCCATTCGCTTGTCGCGTTCTGGCAGAAGTTGAACGAGCTTTCCGGCCCTGTCCGCATTGTACACATAGGTGACTCTCATGTACGCGGGCATCTTTATCCGTTGGTCACCCGTCGTGGCTTGGAAGCCGATTTCGGTGCCGAAGCCGTCTTTCCCGATACCATTTCCTACCGTACCAGTGGATTGGCCCGCGAAACGGGGCATGCCGGTGTGATTTATCACATCGTGGGCATCAACGGAGCCACTTGCGCCACTTTCTCCACCGAACAGAAGATAAAGGAGATAGCCGACTTGCATCCCGATTTGGTTATTGCTTCCTTCGGAACCAACGAAGCACATAGCCGCCGCTACCAGGTGCAGGATCATAAGTATCAGATTTCGCACCTGATTTCCATGCTGGAAGACGCCTGTCCCGGAGCCAACTTCCTGCTGACCACTCCCCCGGGAGCTTATACAGGCCGTCGCCGTTCGCGCATCGTCAATCCGCGCACCGTAACCGTGGTGCGTACCATTCGTGAATATGCACAAGAGCATCATTTGGCAGTGTGGAATCTCTATGACATCGTAGGAGGAAAGACCGATGCCTGCCGCAACTGGACAAAGTACCGCATGATTCGTGCCGACGGCATCCACTTCACCCCCGAAGGTTATCGTTTACAAGGAAATTTATTGCATCAAGCATTGATAAAAGCATTTAATGATTATGTGGCAACTGGATTTGACCAAACTGACAGACATTCTGACGTATGACGCGAAGCAGCCGATGATATTCAGCAGCGGATTGTTCTTGTTTCTTTTTTTAGGCTTCAGCCTGATTTATGTGCTGTTGCAGAAGCGGGACACGGCACGCCTGCTGTTCGTCACGCTGTTTTCCTATTACTTTTATTATAAGAGCAGCGGCATGTATTTCTTCCTGCTGGGCGTGGTGACGGTGACAGATTTTCTGTTGGCAGGTGCCATGTGGCGCACCGTGACGAAGTGGAAACGGAAGCTCCTGCTGATTACCAGTCTGTGTGTCAACCTGGGTCTGCTGTGCTACTTCAAGTACACCAATTTCTTTTATGAAATGCTGGCTCCATTATGGGACGGGGAGTTTCGTCCGTTAGATATTTTCCTTCCCGTGGGCATTTCCTTTTTCACTTTCCAGTCGTTGAGCTATACCCTTGATGTTTATCGTCGTCAGTTGGAACCCCTGCATCGGTTGTTGGATTATGCCTTCTATGTATCTTTTTTCCCGCAGTTGGTGGCCGGTCCCATCGTGCGTGCACGCGACTTTATTCCTCAGATACGCCGTCCTCTTTTTGTTTCGCAAGAGATGTTCGGGCAGGGAGTATTCTTTATTCTGAGCGGTTTGTTTAAGAAAGCCGTCATATCCGATTATATAAGCGTGAACTTCGTGGAGCGCATCTTCGACAATCCCGCACTCTACTCGGGCGTGGAGAACCTGTTCGGAGTCTATGGTTATGCCTTGCAGATTTATTGCGACTTTTCGGGCTACAGCGACATGGCTATAGGTATTGCCCTGCTGTTGGGCTTCCGCTTCCCCATGAACTTCAATTCTCCCTACAAGGCCGATAGCATTACGGACTTCTGGCATCGTTGGCACATTTCCCTCTCCACATGGCTGCGCGATTACCTATATATATCTTTAGGCGGCAATCGCAAGGGTAAGTTGCGTACCTACGTGAATTTGTTTCTCACGATGTTGCTGGGCGGCCTGTGGCACGGTGCTTCATGGAATTTTGTGTTGTGGGGAGCATTTCATGGCGTGGCATTGGCTGTCCACAAGGCTTGGCGCAGTCTGCTGGGCAAACCTAAGCAGGCTGTCAGTCATGGCATCCGCAAATGCTTCGCCGTCTTTTTCACTTTCCATTTCGTCTGCTTCTGTTGGATCTTCTTCCGCAACACCACGTTCGAGGCTTCGCAGAGTATGCTGACTCAGATGTTCACTTCTTTCCATCCCGAAGTATTCACCCAATTGGTAGCGGGCTATTGGAAAGTATTCATCCTGATGGGTGTGGGCTATCTGCTCCATTTCTCGCCGGACAGTTGGCAGGATGCCTGTTGCAAGGGTGTGGTGAAACTTCCTTTGTTGGGTAAGGCTTTCCTGTTGGTTGCCTTGATTTATTTGGTTATCCAAGTCAAGAGTAGCGATATACAGCCTTTTATTTACTTTCAGTTTTGATGGGGTGTGTAGTGAACCTTTTTTCTATCAAGAAAATGATTTTGAGAAAAGTCAGATCTGTTTTTGCTGATTATTTGTAAAAAGTCAGAGATGTTGTATATTAATACCAGTTCGATGATAATTAATATGAGTTCGATATAAGCTAAAATTAATTTCTATAAGGAT
>JAUNIV010000401.1 GCA_030523385.1 Bacteroidales bacterium
ATTGCTTATGCTAATATTTTCCCGATTGTAGTATCTGTGAATGTTCTCCAAATATCGAGTTTTATTGGCTTATAATCATCGAACATTTGTCCCACAAAATCAATCTCAAATACGAGTCTAAAGTCATTCTTGTCTTCATCTGGCTGCCCCTCTTTGCGAGTTCCGACACGAGCTATTTTAATAAAATACAAGTCTCTTATTCCCTTACTTTTCATATACGGCATGAAATAGTACAATTTGTTAAGAGCTACTGTGGAAGGGAACCTTTTTCCTGTATAATACACCTTTGCAGACCTATCAAGATATTGGTCAATATTATCCGCCTTGACCAAACTTACAAGAACATTCTTTGTCCTGTCAATATCCAAAAGACAAGTGCTGTCCATTTTATTTTCAACTATGCTTGTTGGATATTGCTCTTTTATCTCAGCGAAATCCACTTGTGGCACAACGAGAGTTTTTTGCAAAGAGTGTACAACATGCCACATCAATACAGGCGGTACTGCGTTACCTATCGCCTTATATTGACGAACCTGCGATACCGAGTCGAAACAAAAAGAATCTGGAAAAGATTGAATGCGAGCTGCCTCTCTTGAAGAAAAGCGTCTGTATCTTTCTCCGACCATATAAACAGGGTCTGTACTATTGAGACTTACCTTTGCCAAATGTGCGCTGATGGTATTGCATGGTTCTATCAAAGACATGGCACGTCCTTTATTCATCTTTTCACGAACGGCCAACATTCCTGCAACAGCTTTCTCACTGAAGAACAATGTTTCATCATTATCTGCCTCTGCCATGATTACATCGCCAAGAACTTTTTGTTCAGAACTTCTAACCTTCATCGGGTAATGAAATTTCTGAAAATCTTCCATGTTTCGGAAACCTATAATAATGACACGTTCTCTTTTCTGAGGCACACCATATTCTGAAGCATTCAGCAATTTGTGTATAACAGTGTAGCCTGCATCCCTAAACTCTTTCATTATCATAGGAAATGCCTTGCCTTTATTTGCAGAAAGAATACCTTTTACATTCTCTGCTATAAAGAACCGTGGCTGACGCTCTTTCAGTATTTTTACCATTTCAAAGAAAAGCATTCCTCGCTCATCTTTATATCCAAGTCTTGGAGGATTTTGTGCAGAGATAGAGAAAGACTGACATGGGAAGCCACCAATAAGCATATCAAATTGTGGCATCTCTGCAATCTTAATGTCACGGACATCCTTTACCACACATTTATGGACAAAATTATCATTGTATATTTTTGTGCAGTATTCATCGTTGTCAACAGCATAGACAATTTCGAAAGGATTTTCTTTATACTCTTTCCCGAGATAAGAAAAGCCTCCTATGACTCCTAAATCCATGCCACCACATCCACAGAATAACGAAGCGACTTTTATCTTTTCCATGACAGTATTTTTGTAGGTTGAAAATGTTCCGTGGAGAATGATATTTCCATGCCATCGCGAGGATCCGCTTCAATTCTGTCACTTTTATATAATGCAACAGGATTGCGAAGGATGAAAAGTATTTTCTCTTTTTCACTTAACATAAGTCTATATACGCAATAATGTTCTCTTATAGTGTTTGCGACACGCCATTCGTTTGGCGACATATGGAAGCCATACATTTGTATTCGCTTCTTGCTGATGGTTGTCTTTACCTCAATATACCTATGGTTTTCTGTGCCGTCTGCTTCAAAGCTGTCAATGTCGAACCCTGGATGATAAGTCGGACTATCAACAATCTGAACGAGCTTAACAAACTCATCATAACCATTAATTTTAAGACGCATCTTTTCATGACCACAAATAATAGCCTCACCAAGATTACCAATATCCTTGGTTGTTTTGTCATCAGAAGTCACAACATCTTTTATTCTGTCTTCAAATACTACATCAATCTCCTCACTTTGGCCAATAATAGAGCGAATGTCGGTCTTAAACAAGTCTGGTTTCATGGAATTGTTGACATACTCAAACCATAATGGCTCGACTTTTGACAACTCCTTTGTTACTATACTCTTCTTCTCATAGAATTTCTCATAACCACTAAACCAAGTTACGTCATTGGCAAAAGTATTAAGAGAGGCCAATTCGTTGCCTTTCATTGAATAATAGCCATTGTGTTCCTCTAACAAATTGGCAATCACCATATAATCAAGAATGTCCCCTGCATAACGTGTCATGTCGCCCTTAGAACGTGCTTTACCAGTAAGTGACAATGTCTTGGAGTCGTTTGGATTATAATACTTTACTCTCTTCTTTCTATTGCCAATAATAGTC
>JAUNIV010000016.1 GCA_030523385.1 Bacteroidales bacterium
ATGACCGGCACTTCATGCAATGAAGAGACGATAATGCCGGAAAGTACGGCAGTACCGATGCCTCCGTATGCGGTATTTGCCGATGGATTCCACAAGGACATTACACCAAGTGGATGGTTGAAAGAGATACTTGTGCGCCAGAACAAAGGTTTGACGAGCCATCCCGAGGCAATGTCTTATCCTTTTGACTCAAAACTCTGGGTCGGGGAGCTTGAGCGTGACTCGGAAAGCAGAGGTGCAGACTGGTGGCGTTATGAGCAGACGGCTTATTATGTAGATGGTCTGACACGTCTTGGTTACTTGCTTGACGATGAAGGACTCCTTGAAATCACAAAGGCGAACGTGGACTGGGTGCTTGCACATCCGCTTTCGGCAAAGAAAGGCACGCCTTATAGTCCTGCGGACATAGACAGCCTGATGAAGAAAGACTCGCGGTTTACGGCAGAGGTTTCAGAAGACCCGAAGGCACAGGCTTGGATGAAGCGCAGAAGGCTGGAGGTAGAGACGCAGTTGCGGATTGACTCATACGACCGCCCCGAAGGAAGGCTTGGACCGGAAACAAAATCCATGGCATGGCCGTTTGCGGTGTTCTTCCGTGCCATGAAGGCATACTATGAGGCTACCGGAGATAAACGCATACCACAGGCTCTCGAAAAGAATTTCCTGTCATATTCCGTGGAGGAGATGGGACGTAATCGTTTTGTTGTAAACGTGGAGGGTATTCTGTGGACTTACTCCATCACCAAAAATCCCCGGTTGCTTAAGCTCGCTGAGGAGGCGTGGGCACAAGACGGTGCAGAACTCACACAGGCAAGTTGCCTGGACGACAATGATTTCCACATGCATGGCGTGACGATGAACGAACTTATGAAAGTACCGATGCTGCTCTACGAATATACAGGAAAGGAAGAATACTTGCAGGCTGCGCTCAATGCCGACTATAAAATGGAAAAGGCTAACATGCTTGCCGATGGTGTGAACTCCAGTTCCGAGGGACTGGCGGGGAATGACGCACTTGCCAGCCATGAGACGTGCGACATCAGTGACTATACATGGACAATGGGCTACTATCTGATGGCTACGGGCGAGGCACAATGGGCAGACAAAATAGAGAAGGCAATATTTAACGCTGCGCTTGGAGCCATTACAAAGGACTTCAAGAGTATGCAGTATTTCTCTTGCCCCAACCAGTTCATTGCTACCGGCAATTCAAACCACAACGAGTTCAAGTATGGACTTACGTGGATGGCTTACCGTCCTATCCATGAGACGGAGTGCTGCATCGGAAACCTCCATAGGTACATGCCCAACTATGCGGCAAGGATGTGGATGAAGGATACGAACGGGCAGCCTGTCGCCGCTCTTTATGGACCGAGCTCCGTGGTATTTAATCTCTCTGACGGCGTAGTGGCAAGAATCGAGGAGCAGACTGGTTATCCTTTTGATGAGAAGATAGATTTTGTATTTACGTTCTTCAAGGACGGACAGGAGATAAAGGGAACTCAGAAGATGGATTTCACGTATCGCATACCGCAATGGTGCAAGGTGGATGAATCAGGTTTTAAGACTGTGAGCAAGGAGTGGAAGTCTGGCGAAGTGTTCACGGTATCGCTTCCTATGGAACTCAAGGTCTGTGGCGAACCGTCTAAAGGAATGTATGTAGAGCGTGGTCCGATACTTTATTCTTATCCTATTCCGGCTACGGTAGAGGAGGACACGCAGATTTATGAGAATCTTGCAGGCAAACTGTCGGGTAATCCAGACTTCAAGAGCTGGAGCATGACTCCTGCAGGCAAGTGGAATTATGCCTTAAAGGCGGATAACCTTGACAAAATCAATGTGACGATGCATGAAGTTAAGGGCTTCCCGTTTGACCCGGGTAATAGCCCTGTTACTATTTCTGTTCCTGTTGTAGGTGTCAAAGACTGGACCTTAGTTGACGATCGTTTTACCCCGGCGTTGCCTGAAACGGTTGTTGCAGAGGACGGCAGCGATACAATCATAGAACTTGTACCGTATGGCAGTACAACATTGCGGTTGACAACCTTCCCTGTTCTGAAGTAATTGTTTGGAGGGGCAACAGCGTGCGACCATCCTGTAGGTATGGTTTCACGATAAATGTTGCTCCTTCTATTCGGCTATGACAATCTCCTCTACAGGCTGTTGCTGCACCTTGTCTAATGGCAAGGCTTGATAGTGTGTGGCAGCAAAGTCTATCTTATTCAAGTCGATGCTGCGGATGGTGCTGTTGTACATGGTGCGGAAGTAGATGATGCGGTGCGACATGTCTGTAGCCGAAGTCCATTGGGTGGCACTGGGTATGTCAGCGGGCTGTTCGCCTTTGGCAAATTCAATGCCCGTGGGTATGTCGAAGTTATTCAATATCTGAAAACATTGGAGGACGGTCTTCAATGAGGTGTCCTGCGGAGGTGTGGCCCATTGGTAAAAGGCGGCACGGATGAAGCGCGATGGGGGAGTGACGTCGCCCGGAATACCTAAGAAACCGCTTCCGGCACCGAAGGAGGAAAGCGTCCGGTTGCCCATCTGTTGCTCAGGAGCCGAGCCGGAATAGAGATTGACATAATTGTTGAGGTTCGTGAGATGCCACTCGAATCCGGGCGAATTGGTAAGCACTCCCAACTCGTTTTCATAGAAGTGTGGGATGCCTTCGGTAATCTCCAGCACGATTTGGCGTCCCGAAGGGTCGGCAAAACGCCAGTGGGCAGTAGAGGCTTGCGGGGCAATCCCGATGACATGTACCCGGGCTATGGAATCTTTGACTTCCTCCACCGTGCGGCAAGTGCCCAATATCCATGACACTAATTGCAGGTCGGATATGCTTCGCGGTCTTTCCGAAGGGGAGTAGGTTTCGTATTGTCCGTAGCCGGGAAAATAGAAGAGCCCGGCGGAGAGTCCGGCTTCATTCAGCCCTTCGGCCACGAACTCTTTCTGCTCCACAGCCAGTCCCACATAGCCATAACGGGCAGTGAATGTCATTCCGTCTATTCCATCGGGAGTGTAGGACTGCACGGCGTGGCCGCGCGGCACTATGACGTATTGGCTGTTCAGGTTACTGCCACCCCATTCTATGGTGCGTGCCACGATGGAGGTTCCTTCCTTACTTTTCAGCGTGATGCCTGTGCAGGCAGAAGCCGCAGCAGCGTAGCAAGAAGCAGCTACGGCCAATGACAAGAAGATTGTTTTCGGTTTCATGATGTCCTTTTCTTCTTGTAACACGCCGATGAGGCTAATTGTTCATGGGCGCGAAGCCGAACATTCTGCACACAGTCCTTTCAATACATAGTTTACGCTTCGCACACTGAAACCCGGAGGAAGGGTAACCATAGGCACATGGATGCTTTTCAGGCAGAACGTGCGGTGGCACTTTTCGCAATAGAAATGCGTATGCAGGTCGTCCACTTCGCAGTTGCAGTCGTTGCCACACAGGGCATACTTCAATGAGCCGGTCCCATCGTCTATGCCGTGTATGAGGTGGTGGGCCAGGAAGAGGGTGAGCGTGCGGTAGATGGTAGATTTATCCACCGTGTCCAACTCGTTCTCCAGGTCGAGCAGAGAGAAAGCCTCTTTGTGTCCCGCCATGGTTTTCAGTATGAGCAGCCGGATGGCCGTAGGGCGAATCTCGCGCTGTTTCAGTTGTTTCAGATATATGTCTTCTTCTTGCATGTCCTTTTCTTCTTTGGAATATTGATTATTTCTGTATTCTCACTGCATTGCAGATGGCCAGCAGCGCCACGCCCACATCGGCAAAGATGGCTTCCCACAAAGTGGCCATTCCGCCTGCTCCCAACAGCAGTACCAATAGCTTAATCCCGAATGCCATAGAAATGTTCTGCCACACGATGCGGTGTGTCAACCGGCCTACACGGACGGCTTCGGCCACTTTGGAAGGCTGGTCGGTCTGTATCACCACATCGGCGGTCTCTATGGCGGCATCGCTTCCCAGTCCGCCCATGGCTATACCCACATCGCTCAGTGCCAGTACGGGAGTGTCGTTGATGCCGTCGCCCACAAAGGCAATGCGGTTCTCGGGATTGGCTTTCAGCAACTCTATCCTGTCTACTTTGCCTTGTGGCAGCAGGTCGCCGTATGCTTGTGTGATTCCTATCTGTTGTGCCAGTTTGGAAACGATGGCCTGTTTGTCGCCCGACAGGATTTGAATGTTATGGATATTCAGGTCTTTCAGTTCGCCCACGGCACGTGCGGCATCCTCTTTCGGAGTATCTGCCAGGGTGATGTGTCCCATGTAGGTGCCGTTGGCAGCACACAATATGGTGGTTTCGGTGGTCGATGCTGCTTCGGCGGGAAAACCGATGCCATATTTCTCCAGCAGGCGGGTGTTTCCCACGTAGGCTTCCATGCCGTCCATGACTGCTTTCAGTCCGTGTCCGGCTATTTCGGTCACTTTCAGTGGCAGGTCGGGAGCTGTTTGCTGTTGTTTCGCGTATGCCGTAATGGCTTGGGCGATGGGGTGATTGCTGTATCGCTCTGCCGAAGCCACGAGGCGGAGCAACTCTTCGGAAGTTACTCCTTGGCGTGTCGATACGGATTGCACTTCAAACACTCCTTTGGTCAGTGTGCCAGTCTTGTCGAATACTACTGTGTTGATTTTGGTAATGGCATCCAGATAGTTTCCGCCTTTGAACAGGATGCCCCGGCGTGATGCCGCGCCTATGCCGCCGAAGTAGCCCAACGGGATGCTCACCACCAAAGCGCAGGGGCAGGAGATAACGAGGAATACCAAAGCACGGTAGAACCAGTCATCGAACACGTAGATAAATTCCGGACGCATAAGTCCGTAGAAATAGGGGAGTAACACCATCAAGGCTGCCAGCCCGGTCACTACGGGAGTATAGACAGCGGCAAAGCGGCGGATAAACACTTCGGCAGGTGCTTTCCGTTCGGCTGCATCTTGCACCAATGCCAGGATACGCGCCAGTGCGCTTTGGTCGAAAGGCTTGGTTACTTGGATGGTGACTACCTTGTCTGTGACAATCATTCCGGCCAACACTTCTTCCTGTTGGCGGATGGTGCGCGGGACGCTTTCGCCTGTCAGGGCAGAGGTATTGAATGATGCAGCTTCTTCCAATAGGATTCCGTCTAACGGGACACGCTCTCCGGCTTTTACTTCGATGATGCTTCCCGGTTGCACCTGTGCAGGTGATACTGTTTGGCGTGCGTCTCCTTGCACCACAGTAGCCGTTTCAGGACGGACATCCAGCAGGGACTGGATGTTGTGGCGTGCCCGGTGCACAGCCTTGTGTTGAAACCATTCACCTATAAAATAGAAGAGAATGACGGTTACTCCTTCCCAATATTCTCCTAAGTAGAATGCACCTATTACGGCAGTTCCCATCAGGGTGTATTCATTGAAAACGGACGATAGCTTTATCTTTTTCATATACGTCTTTGTTTGATTACCGATGCAAAGATAGCGGAAAGGAAATGCAACCGGATTGCAAAGTGGAGGAAAATGACGGAGAACGGGGCTAATCATATAAAATTGGCTGATTTACACGGGGTGCGTAAATCAGCCAATCAAGTTAATCAATATGTTAGCTTTACATGAGGAAGCCCAACAAGATACCGGCGGCTACAGCCGAACCGATAACGCCTGCCACATTCGGACCCATGGCGTGCATCAGCAGGTAGTTGGTCGGGTCGTATTCCAAACCTATCACTTGCGAGATACGTGCAGAGTCGGGTACGGCAGAAACACCGGCGTTGCCTATCAGCGGATTTATCTGATTGTTCTTGCCCAATATCAGGTTGAATATCTTGACGAAGATAACTCCCGAAGCCGTAGCGATGACGAATGACAGGGCACCCAAAACGAAGATCAGGATAGAATCCAGCTTCAGGAATTCGGAAGCCTGCGTAGAAGCACCTACCGTCACACCTAATAAGATAGTGATGGTATCGACCAACGGACCACGGGCTGTTTCGGCCAGACGACGGGTCACACCACTTTCCTTCAACAGGTTACCGAAGAACAGCATACCCAGCAAAGGCAGACCGGACGGAACCAGGAAGCAAGTGAGCAGCAGACCGATGATGGGGAACATCACCTTCTCTGTGTGTGAAACAGCGCGAGGCGGCTTCATGCGGATAAGACGTTCTTTCTTTGTGGTGAGCAGTCGCATGATGGGCGGCTGGATTACCGGCACCAAAGCCATGTACGAATAGGCCGAAACGGCAATGGCTCCCATCAGGTTAGGCGCTAACTTAGATGACAGGAAGATAGCCGTAGGACCGTCTGCGCCACCAATGATACCGATGGCTCCTGCCTGCATGGGGTCGAAGCCAAGCGCCAAGGCTGTCATGTAAGCACCGAAGATACCAAACTGTGCGGCAGCACCTACCAGCATCAGCTTCGGATTGGATATCAGCGCCGAGAAGTCTGTCATGGCACCGATGCCCAAGAAGATAAGCGGCGGATACCAGCCCGAGGTCACTCCCTGATACAGGATATTCAGCACGGAGCCTTCTTCGTAGATACCTACTTTCAGTCCGGCTTCCATGTTGAACGGAATGTTTCCGATGAGGATACCGAAGCCGATAGGTATCAGCAACATCGGCTCAAACTCCTTGGCTACTGCCAGGTAGATGAAAACCAAACCGATGACAATCATGGCAAGATGCCCGCCCGTGGCGTTGGCAAAGCCGGTGTATGTCCAGAAATCGGCCAGGTTATTTCCTATGAATTGAATAAATTCTCCCATATCATTCTATAATTATGAGGTCAGTACCTTCCAAAACAGAATCTCCCTTGCTCACATTGACGGCTGTTACCTTGCCATCCTTGTCGGCATTGATGTTGTTTTCCATCTTCATGGCTTCCAGGATGATAACCGTATCTCCCTTCTTTACCATATCTCCTACATTTACCTTGATGTCGAGGATAACACCGGGCAGCGGTGATTTCACACCCGACTTGGCAGCAGCGGCAGCCGGACGAGCCGGAGCGGCGGCGGCAGGTTTCGGAGCAGCAGCTACGGGGCGTACTACAGGCTTTTCGACAGCCGGCTTCGGAGCTTGTTCCATTTTTACGCTATAAGGAGTGCCGTTCACTTCTACGTGGGCAATGTTGTCTTCTATATCTCCGATGGTAACTTTATACAGGTTACCGTTGATCTTATATTTATATTCTTTTACTTTCATCGTTTTCTTGCTTTTAGGTGGAAATTATCTTTTATGAGGAGTTTCGCGCAAAGTGTATATCTTGGAACTCCAGGGTGAGTAGCTTCGTTTCACACGAGTGATGGTCAGCACGGTGTCTTCCACATCGTGTACATCGTTCTGCATCTCGTGCAGGGCCATGGATATGGCAGCCACCACTTCTCCTGAAAATTCGCCTTCCGCATTCTTCAGTCTTTCGCTGTGTTTGGCTTTCAGTTTATCCAGCTTGCGCTGTCCGATACGGACAGATAGTTTTCCGATGCAGCGGAAGAAAACGTAGAGCAGAATCAATCCGCAGAACACTACGCTCATGGCAGAGATAGCCATACCGATACCGCTGGCATCGTGTAAGGCAAACTTCTCGGTCTTGGCATTGCTGTCCAGCGTCTTGTTGTTGGTACTTGGCGTGACGTACTTGTCACCGCTTCCGTTTTTCACTTCCCAACGGTCTGAAGCATCATTCACGCGGCCATACGACTGGTTGGCTTGCAGTGTGCCGCCGGGCACCACAATCTGGTCCATAAGCTTGCGGCCTGAGTCAAACAAACCTATCCAGTTGTCCGTGGCAGCATTCAGCGTAAAGTTGGTGTGGAATGTGCCTCGGTTGGGTTGGCCGTCTGCCCAAAACAGCGCATGCTGGCGGGGCTTCACCTGGGTAAGGACATCTCCTTTGGGGATGAAATAGGTAGCAGTGTCACCGGGCTGCGAACTCACTTTCAGCAGGCAACCGGCCAGGTCTGTGCTACCATACGACTTATTGAATATTTCAATCCATGCGCTATGCACTCCGTAGTCGTCCTGGAAGTTGCTTTCATTCTCTATCAGCACTTCGTTCAGCAACAACTTGGAATCAGACTTTCGTTCTCCGCAAGAACTCAGTCCTGCCATCAGCAGCAAGGATAGCAATATTCCTATATTAATTTTCTTCATCTTGGATTCTCTTTTTAGGTGATTAAAAAATTAAAGAGGAATGTTACCATGCTTCTTGGCAGGGTTGTTCAGCTTCTTGGTCTGCAACTGCTGCAAGGCGCGGATAACGCGGAAGCGGGTGTTGCGCGGTTCAATCACATCGTCGATGTAACCATACTTGGCTGCATTATACGGATTGGCAAACAACTTGGTATATTCGGCTTCCTTCTCGGCCAGGAATTGTGCAGGGTTCTCATGCTCTTTGGCTTCGCGGGCGTAAAGTACTTCTACGGCTCCGGCTCCTCCCATTACGGCAATTTCGGCTGTAGGCCATGCATAGTTCATGTCGCCACGCAGCTGCTTACAGCTCATTACGATGTGTGAACCTCCGTAAGACTTGCGCAGGGTTACGGTTACCTTGGGCACAGTGGCTTCTCCGTAAGCATACAGCAACTTGGCACCGTGCAGAATCACGCCGTTGTATTCCTGTCCCGTACCCGGCAAGAAGCCCGGAACATCCACCAATGAAACGATAGGAATGTTGAAAGCATCGCAGAAACGAACGAAGCGTGCTCCCTTACGTGAAGCATTGCTGTCCAACACGCCTGCCAGATATTTGGGCTGGTTGGCCACGATACCTACAGACTGTCCGTTGAAGCGGGCGAAACCGATGATGATATTCTTGGCATAGTCTTTCTGTATTTCGAGGAATTCGCCGTTATCTACGATGGCGGCAATGACTTCATACATGTCGTATGGCTTGTTGGGGCTGTCGGGGATGATTTCATTCAGCGAATCTTCCAGACGGTCAATCGGGTCGGTGCAGTCTGTGTAAGGAGCTTCTTCCAGGTTGTTCTGCGGAATGTAGCTCAACAGTTTGCGTATCAGGGCAAGACCCTCTTCTTCCGTCTTGGCTGTGAAGTGTGTCACGCCGGATTTGGTAGAGTGTACGCTCGCACCTCCTAAGTTTTCCTGAGTCACGTCTTCGCCCGTTACGGTCTTTACCACCTTCGGTCCTGTAAGGAACATGTAGGATGTACCTTCCATCATCAGTGTGAAGTCGGTCAGGGCAGGGGAGTACACTGCACCACCGGCACAAGGACCGAAGATTCCCGAAATCTGCGGAATGACACCCGAAGCCAAGATGTTGCGTTGGAATATTTCGGCATATCCTGCCAAAGCGTTGATACCTTCCTGGATACGTGCGCCACCCGAGTCGTTGATACCGATACAGGGAGCGCCCATCTTCATGGCTTGGTCCATAATCTTGCATATTTTCAGTGACATGGTTTCAGACAGCGAACCGGCCGATACGGTGAAGTCTTGTGCAAAGATATACACCAGTCTGCCCTCTATGGTTCCGCATCCGGTCACTACGCCGTCGCCCGGATAATGTTTCTTATCCATGCCGAAGTTCGTACAACGGTGTTCCACAAACATATCCATTTCTTCGAAGCTGCCTTCGTCCAGCAGCATGGCTATGCGTTCGCGGGCTGTATATTTTCCTTTTTCATGCTGCTTGGCTATGGCTTTTTCGCCTCCGCCCATGCGTGCTGTGGCACGGCGTTCAATCAGCTCTTTGATCTTTTCAAGTTGATTACTCATTTTGCTTACGGTTTAATGATTTACAAATTACATTTCGCAGGAGTGAAAATCCGGCCTGCTTTAAGGTTTCTCGCAGAGTTCGGTGAGCACGCCTTGTGTTGATTTGGGATGCAGGAAAGCAATGTTCAGTCCTTCTCCGCCTTTGCGTGGTGCCTTGTCTATCAAGCGAATGCCGGTGCTTTCGGCTTCGGCCAGTGCGTTGGCCACTCCGTCTTCGATGGCAAATGCCAGGTGGTGCATACCGCCGTTTCCATTGTTCTTTTCGATGAATTTGGCTATGGTGCTGTCCGGACTGGTCGGTTCCAGCAGCTCTATCTTGACTTCACCCACTTTCAAAAAGGCTGTTTTCACTTTCTGGTCTTCCACTACTTCTATGTTATAGCACTTCAGACCCAATACGTTTTCGTAATACGGCAGAGCTTCTTCGATGCTTTTTACGGCAATACCTAAATGCTCAATGTGTGAGATTTTCATAATTCTATAATTTTATAAGTTCGGTATTAATAATCAATTACATGGTAAATCTGCACAAAGAAAGCAATTTTGGGCTAAATAAAGAAATATTTCTTCATTTTTATTTCGTGCCTGCGATATGCTTAAAGGCATGTTTACAAAAAGATAGTGAAAAACTTCTCCGTTTAGATGTAAAAGCGGTACAGCAGGACATTCAGCCACTCCCAACGGAAGCGGAACCAGCGTCGTGTGCTGCTCTGTTTGCCGCCGAAGCGCAAGATGAAATCGCGGTAGCCATATTTCTTAAAGGGCAGTCCGGCATCCATGAACTCAAAGTGGCGGCATCCTTTCTTGTAAGCATATATCATGGGAGCCCATACGGCCAGCACGCCGGGATAGAGCAAGGCGTAGGTTTTTCGCATTCCGCCCGAAAACCACAGGTAGGCATCGTTGTTGGAGAAGAGGCAGATGGAGCCTCCTATGATTTTGTTTTTGAATTTTACCAGAAATATCTTGGCTGTTTCCTTGTCGGGACTTTCTCCGACAAGCAGTCGGAAGAAACTGACGTCCGGAAAATGCTTTCTCACTTGCGAGGAATAGGCTTTCTTCAGCATGTGCGAGAAGGCTTCAATGTCTTGTTCGTTGCTTGCCACTTCCGTGTAGGCACCGTTCTTCAGTGCCCGGTTTATCTGTTTCTTGCGCGACTGGCTCAGCCGTTCTTGCGGCGACTTGCTGTGCAGCGAGTTGTGTACACGCATCCAACTGATGGGGAAATAGTTATTCTTGCGGAACATGCGATAACCGAAAAGCGCGTTCTCCAGATTGCGGAACTCGATAAGGAAACACTTGCGCAAGACTTCGCGGGTGAGGTAAGTCAGCATTTCGCCAAACAGGATTTCCTTGTCTTCGGCATCGTCCAGATATTCGCCTTCGCCATACACCTCGCATCGCTTGATGAAGGAAGGTGGAAAGATGCGTTTGCTCTGGCGGATCACGGCCAGCAGTTTGGCTACGGGGCGTTCATCTATCCAGGCTACAATGAGCACTGGGTCATACCCCCGTGTCTTTTCATACACATGAAACAACTCGGTGGAATGGAAGACGTTGGTGCCCGGAAGGGCGGGAACCGTGTCTCCTTTGCGGTATGTGCGTAGTCTGATAGCCGTTCCCATGATGCAAATTTAGGCTTTTTTGTTTATCCATCTGTATTCCGGCAAGGTTTTTATGCACAAAAAGTTCTCATTAAGAATATATAACCTGAAATAGGTATGTTGGGAATGGTATATTCCTGAACAGAATTTACCTTTGTTCATTGTTAAAGCTTTTTTGTATTTGAACACTCTGATTTACAATCTCATTTTAACGATTCATCACTTCTTGGTATTGCGTATATATTTGTTAGTGAGTAATTTTGCTCTCAAAAAGAGAACATTGTTTAGCTATGCAGACTTTGAAAGACGACATACGGAAAAAGATTCTCGCTTCTGCCCGGCAGGAGTTCGCAAAGCGAGGTTTCACCCAAGCTTCCATGCGGAACATCGCGGCGCAGGCAGGAGTGGGCGTCGGCAATCTGTATAACTATTTCCCGAGCAAGGACAACCTGTTTTGCACGGTACTTTCACCCATCGTATCGTCTTTTTATGCGATGTTCAACCGCCATCACGGTGAATATGTGGATGCGTTGGATATGATAAGTGAGAACTATCTGGTCAATGCCGTAACGGAATACATGAATTTGATAAAGGGAAACCGGACGCTGATGAAAATGCTGTTCTTCCAATCGCAAGGATCGTCTTTGGAACATTTCAAGATGGAATTTACCAACAAGACAACCGAACTGGTAAAGATATGGTTTGAAAACAACAAAGCGAGACATCCACAGATGAATATAGACGTGAGCGATTTCATGATACATCTGCATACGGTATGTATGTTTACGATGTTGGAGGAGATGCTGATGCATAAGATTCCCGAATGTCAAATACATAAGATTGTGGAAGAGTACATTAAAATCGAAATAAACGGATGGAGGCATATCATGGAAATATAGGACGCTCCTTAGGAATAAAGGCCATCCATATTATTGGCTGGCAGCGGGAGAGGATTTCAGTAATGAGGTCCTCTCCTCTTTTTTTGAACATTCCGGAGCATTGTTCATTATTGCCCCTCTTGGAAAATCGGATAAAACATAGTAATGAATATAGCAATTATGAAAATCGAAAGAATCAATGAGCGGTTCGGCGCGTTTGCCGAACGGTTGCTGCGGGTACGCTGGTGGGTGCTTGTGGCATTTGCGGCAGTCATGGCACTGTCGGTAACGGGAGTAAAGCAGTTGGTCGTGGAGACCTCCTTTGACGATTACTTCATCGAGGGAGACCCGATGCTTGTGAAAACCGATGAGTTCAAGTCGCACTTCGGCAACGACTATTTCGTGGGTGTGCTTACTCAATGCGACGACCATTTCACGCCGGAGAACTTGGAGACGCTCAGGGCTTTGTCTAATGAATTGCTCGACAGCCTCTCGTATGTCGATAAGATTACATCGCTGACCGACATCGAGTTTCTCGTGGGCAACGACGAGGGTATGGCCATTGAGCAGATTGTGCCGGAAGAAATACCGCAGGACAAGGCGGGTATGGACTCCATCCGTGAAAGAGCATACAGCAAGCCCGACGTGGCGCGTAAGCTCATATCAAAGGAAGGCACCTTGTCCTGGATTGTCATCAAGCTGCGCCCGTTCCCCGAAGATTCGGTATGGAAACAGGAAACCACGGTGTCGCCCGACATACTGACCGGCGGCGAGGTCGATCGCATCATCCACAAGCCGCAGTATGCCTCCCTGCATCCCAAAGCCACGGGCATGCCTTACGTCAGCCAGCAGAAGGTGGAGTTCATCGGCGAGGAGATGGGACGGTTGGTCAAGTTTGCCATCCTCATATCCATTGTCGTGATGCTATTGATGACGCGCTCCGTGCGTGGCGTGGTGGCTCCGTTCATCGGCACATTGGGCGGCCTGCTTATCACGTTCGGCATAGCCGGGGCATTGGGATTATATGTCGATTCGGCAACGACAATGATACCCGTCATATTGGCATTTGCCGTGTCCATTGCTTACAACATTCACCTGTTTTCATTCTTCGGCAAGCGGATGATGATTCACGGACACAGGCGGCAGGCCGTCATCGAGACCTTCACCGAAACGGGCTGGCCGGTATTCTTCTGCGGACTGACCACCATCGTGTCGCTGCTCTCGTTCCTCATCGTGCCCATACGTCCCGTGGCCTATATCGGTATCCACACGTCGCTCTGCGTGCTGTTTGTGATGCTCACCACGATGCTTGTCACGCCGGTGTTGCTTTCCTTCGGGCGTGACAAGAAGCCCCGTCCCGGCTTCACCGACAACAGCGACACCCGCTGGTCGAGGATCATGGTACGCATAGGGGCTTTCGATTTGCGCCATTCCCAATTCATCCTCTGCGTGTTTGTCGTTGTGTGCATAGCACTCGGCATAGGCGTATGGCGCGTGGAACCGGCTTTCGACATGGAGCGGACGATGGGCGAGCGTGTGCCATACGTAAACAAGCTGTTGGACGTAAGCCGTTCGGAGCTTGGCTCACTTTATTCGTATGACCTGATGGTGGAATTTCCGGAAGACGGACAGGCGAAGCTGCCCGACAATCTGCACCGGCTGGAACAGCTCACCGCGCTCACGGAGGAATATCCGCTGACCAAACGGACCACTTCGATACTCGACATACTGAAAGACCTCAACCAAACGCTCAACGGCGGCGACAGGAGCTACTACCGCATCCCCGACCAGGAGGACGAGGTGGCGCAGATGATGCTACTCTACGAGAACGCCGGAGGCACGGAGTCGGAGTATTGGATGGATTACGACTACCGTCGCTTGCGCCTGATGGTGGAGATGTCGAACTACAACTCCGGCGAGGCGGAGCGCGAACTGGCCGACATTGAGAAGCGGGCTTCGGAACTGTTTCCCGGTGCGAAAGTGACAGCCGTGGGCAACCTGCCGCAGTTCACCGCCATGATGCAGTACCTGGTACGTGGGCAGATACAGTCATTCCTTATCTCCGTGCTTATCATCGGTCTGATACTGATGGTTGTTTTCCAAAGCGTGCGCATCGGTCTGATAGGTCTCATCCCCAATCTCTTCCCCGCAGTCTGCGTGGGCGGTTACATGGGGTGGGCGGGTATTCCGCTCGACATGATGACGGCCTGCATCATACCGATGATGCTGGGTATGGCGGTGGACGATACCATCCACTTCATCAACCACTCGAAACTGGAATACGACCGTACCGGCCACTACCATACCGCCATCCGCCGCACGTTCCGCGTGGTGGGCGTGGCCATACTCACCACCTCCATCATTACCTCCGCTGTCTTTGCAGGATTCATGGAGTCTTGTTGCAGGCAGTTTTTCAACTTCGGGTGGCTGGCGGTGATAGGCATCCTATCGGCACTTATGGCCGACCTGTTCATCACACCTATACTGGTGAAAAGATTCAGTGTGTTTGGAAAAGAAAAGGCAAATAATCAAT
>JAUNIV010000402.1 GCA_030523385.1 Bacteroidales bacterium
ATTAATAAACAATGCAAAATTAGCAAACATTCCTCATTTGAACAAATTTTGCGTTCATTATTTTATCATGTTCACGAATTTGTAAACATGGATAATTATGTGAACAAAATCATTCATAATAATTTCCATTTCAAAAAATGCCTAATCTTCGGAATCTTGTACATCGGTTATTACTTCCGTTTCCAGTTCCAATCCAAACGCTTCCTTTAATTGCAGATAGTCAAAACATAACGCCTTCGGACGGTTGACTTTGACTTTCCTGACCTGTTCATTATTGACTATCTCAATCGAGTAGTCAGGCAGACCGCTGGGCAACAGAATTGTAAACCTATCTTGTTTCAAACCGAGGTATGACGAATGAGATTTCAGGTAGGACATGATAGTTGACCAGTTGGAACGGTTGGCGGTAGCGTTCATGTTCCGACTGTTGAACAAGGATGCCACAGCTGCCATATTTAGATACAAGATGGGACGTGCCTCCTTGAACTCAATATCTTCCTTGACGGAAATGGGTCGGAACAATTTCATATAGCGGATGCGGTAATGTGCCTTATCCACACATTTCCCTGAAGTCTGGAATCCTTGCAGCATACTCCAGAAGTCGGCCACTTCGGAACTTTCCTGTGCTAACTCGTTTTGGCTTCGGATGCCTTTAACCGCCGTTTCAAACAGGTCGGCATAACTGAACGGGACATCCAGCACCGTTTCCAAAGTCCGGTAAGCTGCCAACGGGATGACCCAGTTTCCGAAAATACGGTCATGGATACTCTCGTTCTCAAACTTTGCCGCCAGTTCCCTCTTGGTGATGGAATAGGTTTCCGGGAAGTTCTTCTCGAACAGTTCCCGGTGATTCAGTATCTCGATGGTCAAGTGGGTATGTCCCATGTTGCACAGCGCAACCAAGTCTTCATAGTTCCTTTTCTCCGATTGGTTGAACGATGTTTTGGAGAACGCCAAGAAGATGACACGGGTATAGAGTGCCATATCCTGCGTGGGCTTGTCCTGCCCGCAAAGGGCGACACCGGTACCGACGATAGTCTGTGCTGCCATACCATCCGTATTGGTATTCTTCTTTGTCTGACCGCCACCGCCCCAAAGACCTTTGAGGTAGGCTATCTTGCGGATGTCGAGGTCGTTTTTGTACTCATCGAGCACCACCAAGGTATTGACCGCCTGTGACACCCGGTCATTCATTGCTGGAACAGAGGTGACACCAAGGTTGGGCGGATCAACCCCATGAAGAAAGAAGGATTGGAGCGAAGTGGCGAGTGTCGTCTTACCGGTTCCCTTCTCACCGAAGAGGTTCAGGATGGGGAAATGCCGGGTTCGCCTGAATATGATGTCACGGAACAGGGTGGCAAGGAGATAACACAAGGCGACAGAGGCGTTCTCACCGAACACCCCAATCAGCCTTGAAGCAAAATCATACAGTTTCACGCCGTTGCGGTTCTCATGGACCATCAACCGCTCAAACTGAAAGATTTCCGGGTTGTGGAGATAAATCTTGGAAGTTGCCGGAATATAAAACGCCTTGCCGTTGACACCACGGACGATTCCTAAATCATCGACATTCTTGAAAGTACCGCCGTATAATATGCCGTTACCGAAAGCAAAGAACTCTTCGGATGCGTTCCAGCCCAGTTTACGGATGCGTTCAGCCGTATCGGTTTTAGAGTATAGATACTCTTTGACCCGGTTGAGTTTGTCAATCTTCGCCAGCCACACATAGTTGCCCAATGAACCGACTTTCTGTTGGAAGTTGCTCAAAGAGCATAGTTCCGACTCTTTCAGCTCAACAACACGGCATACGTCATACATATTCCGCATCCGGAAAATTCGGGTGGCATTGTTCTCGTCCTCGATATGAAACAGTGGCTCCATGATGAAGTTGGAAATTCTTGCCGGTTCTTCGTCTTCTTCGCCGATGGCATAATAGCAGTTCTCCCGGATGAACAGACCGAACTGACGGAGCAGTTCCACTTCACGCTGCATCTCGTTCATGGACGAACCACATTCCTGTTTCTTCCGTGCTTCGCCACGTGCCTGGGTGACGGCATCACGCCACAATTTGAGCTTGCCGTGCAGCTTGGCCAGTTGCTCGATGCACTGGTCAAATACCAATTGGTCCTTGATATAACGCAGAAGGTCTGCGATTTCAGCCACATATTTCCGTTCTTCCATCAAAGAGCCGGCTATGCAGAAGCGTTTCTGTGCCAGCCATACGATGAAATGCTTTTCTTTCAGGGAAGAATAATCCTCCTTGCAATGGATGTAGCTGTC
>JAUNIV010000403.1 GCA_030523385.1 Bacteroidales bacterium
TCGAACCCTGGACCCACTGATTAAGAGTCAGTTGCTCTACCAACTGAGCTAAGAGCGCATTCATTTCTGATTTGCGGTTGCAAAGGTAGGTGTTTTATTTCAAACGACCAAACATTTTGTCGATTTTTTTATTACTCTTTATTTATCTTATTCAAACTCATAGAGTTCAGAAGGGATACTTCGCTTTAAAGCTATGAGTTGCACATCCTTTTTTACTATAATCCCTTTCTCCTTTAAAGCCATTTCCACCGTCTTGTAGGCAAGTTCGGGGTGGTTGTTGTCTTTGCTGAGGTGACAGAGCCAAATGTATTTCAGGCTTTCGCTGAAGTTTTCGGCTAAAAACTGAGCCGTTTCGCGGTTGCTCATGTGTCCGTTAGGGCCGGCTATGCGTTCTTTCAAATATTTAGGATAGGGACCCATTTTCAGCATCTCTTCGTCATAGTTTGCCTCGACGATGAGGTAGTTTGCCTTGCGGATGTATTCGCCGGCTGTGGGGGTGATGTGTCCTAAGTCGGTGAGGAAAGAGAATGTTTTTCCATCGGCTTGTATGCAATATCCCACATTGTCCGTCCCGTCGTGGGGCACTTCAAAGGCGGTGATGGTAAAATCGTGGATTACGATGCTTTCTTCCTTTTGCAGATAGCGCACACACGTAGATAGTTTTTCGGTCATGCAGTAACTTTTGTTGATGCCCACGTGGATTTCCTGTGTGGAATAAACCGGTATCCCACATTTTTCACCCAAATTGCCTACACTCTTGATGTGGTCGGCATGATCGTGGGTGACAAGCACTGCCCGTATCATTTCAAGTCCGATGCCAAATTCTTTCAATGATTTTTTTATGGTGCGGATGCCTATTCCGGCGTCTATCAATATGCCGTATGTCTGTGTACCTAAGAAGTAACAGTTGCCACTGCTACCACTGGCTAAACTTATAAATCTGATTTTCATGCTGTTCAATCTCCCTGTTTTAGTGATTTCTCACACATCTCTTTAAAAAGAGTCGCAAATATACGCAAAAAATAAAGAAGAGAGAAAGCAGAGTGGAGTCTTTTTCCTGAAGGGATGCCAAAATTACTCTCCCGGAAGATGTAGTTTTGGCACCCTTCTCTGTGTCATTGGTTCATGTTTTGGAGGAACTGCACTTAGAAACGGAAGAAGTTTTTGGCATTGTTGTAGCAAATGTCTTCTACCATTTGGTTTACTCTCTCTATTTCGCAGGCTGGTATTTCGCCGTTTTCCACATCGGTGCCCAAGAGGTTGCACAGTGTGCGACGGAAATACTCATGACGCGGATAGGAGAGGAACGAACGGGAGTCTGTGAGCATACCCACGAAGCGGCTCAGCAAGCCGAGCAATGACAGGGCGTTCATTTGTTTCTCCATGCCGTCTTTTTGGTCGAGGAACCACCAGCCGGAACCAAATTGTATTTTGCCCGGCACCGTGCCGTCCTGGAAGTTGCCAATCATGGTGGCAATTACCTCGTTGGCACAAGGATTCAGGTTGTAGAGGATGGTTTTCGTCAGCTTGCCTTCCGTGTTCAGGCGGTCCAGGAATTTGGCCATGGATTTGGCTGTGGTAAACTCGCCGATAGAGTCGAAGCCGGTATCGGGGCCGATGAGATTGAACATTTTGGTGTTGTTGTTGCGGATAGCACCGTAGTGGTACTGCTGCGTCCATCCTGTTTCCCAATCCATTTCTGCAAACACCACCAGCATGGCCGACTTAAACTTCAAGATTTCTTCTTTCGTCAGTTCGTTGCCTCCATATACCTTATTAAATATAGCTTTGATTTCGCCCTCCGTGTACTCTTCGGCATAAAACTCTTCGATGCCGTGGTCGGACAGCTTGCAGCCTTGTTCGGCAAAGAACTCATGACGCTTGCGCAAAGCTGCCACCATGTCGTCGAAAGAAGAGATGTTCACACCGCTTGTTTCAGACAGTTTCTCCATGTAGGCACGAAAGTCGGCAGCTACCTCTACGGCCATGGCTTTATCTGGGCGCCAGGTGGGAAGCATCTTTATCTCGAATCCGCTTTCGCGTGTCTTGATGTGGTGTTCCAATGAATCTACGGGGTCATCGGTCGTGCAGACCGTTTCCACGTGGTAGCGGCGCATCATGCCACGTGCCGAATATTCGGGTTTTTGCAGCTTCTCGTTACATTCGTCATAGATGTCCCGCGCTGTTTTCGGGTTTAGAACCTTGTTGATGCCGAAAGCTGTCTTCAGTTCCAGGTGTGTCCAGTGATAAAGCGGATTGCGGAATGTATAGGGGACGGTC
>JAUNIV010000404.1 GCA_030523385.1 Bacteroidales bacterium
ATAGATATGTTCCACGAAGTCGGCATCGCGGGTTTCGCTGCCTTTAGACCCTACCCCACCTCTGTTTTGAGCACGGAATTCAGACAGCGGAGTACGTTTGATGTATCCCATGTGAGAGATGGTGATAACCATCTGGTCGTCAGCATAGAAGTCTTCGGGATTGAATTCTTCGGAAGAATAAACTATTTCCGACCGACGGGCATCTCCGTATTTGTTTTTCACCTCAATGAGCTCATCCTTAATCACTTTCTTGCAAAGTTCTTCGTTAGAAAGGATTTCTTCATAGTAAGCAATTTGCTTCATCACCTCGTCATATTCGGCATGGAGCTGGTCTTGCATCAGACCTGTCAGCTGGCGCAGGCGCATTTCTACGATGGCGCGCGACTGAATTTCTGTCAGGTTGAAGCGTTCCATCAATCCGGTGATTGCTTCGTTTGGAGTCTTGGCAGCACGGATGATGCGGATTACTTCGTTGATATTGTCAGAAGCGATAATCAATCCTTCGAGGATGTGTGCACGCTCTTTGGCTTTGCGCAAATCATACTGGGTGCGGCGAACCACCACGTCATGTCGATGGTCCACAAAGTGTTTGATCAGCTCCTTCAGGTTCAACAGTTTGGGGCGTCCATGCACCAAAGCGATGTTGTTCACACCAAAAGAAGTCTGCAATGCCGTCATCTTGAAGAGCTTGTTCAGCACCACGCTTGCGTTGGCATCCCGCTTTACGTCGATGACGATACGCATACCTTCGCGGTCTGATTCATCGTTCACGTATGAAATGCCTTCTATCTTCTTTTCGTTCACCAGGGCTGCGATGCTTTCTATCAGCTCCTTCTTGTTGACGTTATAAGGTATTTCGTTGACTACGATTTTATCATGAGTGGTATGCGTTTCTATTTCTGCTTTGGCACGCATGATAATCCTTCCTCGGCCGGTTTCGTAGGCATCGCGCACACCGCTTATACCATATATATATCCGCCGGTAGGGAAATCGGGGGCTTTTACATATTGCATCAGCCCTTCCACATCTATATCATTATTATCAATGTAAGCAATGCATGCGTCGATGACTTCTGCCAGGTTATGCGTCGGCATATTGGTTGCCATACCTACGGCGATACCCGATGCTCCGTTCACCAGCAGGTTGGGGATGCGTGTGGGCATTACGGTGGGTTCTTGCAATGTGTCATCGAAGTTGTTTTGGAAATCAACAGTTTCTTTATAGAGGTCCTGCATCATTTCCTCGCCAATCTTTTTCAGTCGGGCTTCTGTATAACGCATGGCAGCTGGGCTGTCGCCGTCCACCGACCCGAAGTTACCCTGTCCATCCACCAATGGATATCTCATGGCCCAATCCTGAGCCATTCTCACCAAAGCTCCATACACGGAAGAGTCACCGTGAGGATGATATTTACCCAAAACTTCACCTACGATTCTTGCTGATTTCTTATAAGCTTTATCCGAGGTATTACCCAGTTCGATCATTCCATAGAGGATACGTCTGTGAACCGGTTTAAAACCATCGCGTACATCCGGGAGGGCGCGTGCAACGATTACCGACATGGAGTAATCGATGTATGACGACTTCATTTCCTCTTCGATGTTAATCTTGATAATTCTGTCTTGTTCTTGCATTTAAACAAATATTAATTACACATCTTTTGATCTATCAAAAATCACGCTAAATTACTACTTTTATACGACATACGAAACAAAATGAATAAAAAAGTTAAGTTCATTAAATGTTTTTACTTATATGGCAGGGCTTGATATGAAGTTTTTGATTTGTCCATGCTTTCTACGACTTTATTCGCTGTTTCGCAACAGACAGTCAAAGGAGTGCATTATCCTATATCCATGGCTACGATTATGATGTTCCTCCAGAATCTATATATACTTGCATTGACCGTTCAACGGCCGCCGAACGGTCAGTGCAAATATATTCATCCGCCTCTGAAGATATATTCGGGCACCGTTCGGCGGTCGTTGAACGGTGAAGGCAGAGAAATGGACACCTTCCCGGTCATTAGGTGAATATACACATGCTATATGATAACCCTCTGCCTGCTTCTATTTTATCACGTGTGGGGTATTGTTCTATTATTTTAGCGAATGTGGCACGCATTTTGTTGTAACAAAGGTGCGCAGATAATATAATTATGTGTATCTTTGCAAGTGAAACTATATTAGGAGGACAATATATTTATGAACAATCAATTTACACAAAGAGTGTCCGACATCATCATATTTAGCAAGGAAGAAGCC
>JAUNIV010000405.1:0-908 GCA_030523385.1 Bacteroidales bacterium
TAAGATGTATCATGTTACAGCGATAAGATGTATCATCTTGCAAAGGGTATCTAAAGTATGATTCATTTTTCTTCTATTTCTTCCCTTTTTCAGAATCTTTTCAGAATCCCTCCTCATCTTTGCATCAGAAAACAATGAGATTGTATAACTATAAAAAGAAAAGATTATGAAAAAGGTATTATTCTTATTAGTGTGTGTATTCGGGTTGCAAACCATGTTGTGGGCGAGTGATGACAAGCCAATCCAAGTGAACCAATTGCCGCAAGCTGCCCAGACTTTCATCAAGACGCACTTTGCCGACCGCAAAGTGGCAATGGCCAAAGTGGATTCCGACT
Source organism: Bacteroidales bacterium (assembly GCA_030523385.1). Taxonomy (GTDB): domain Bacteria; phylum Bacteroidota; class Bacteroidia; order Bacteroidales; family Bacteroidaceae; genus Phocaeicola. Next base: position 336 of record JAUNIV010000405.1, read on the forward strand.
GGATGGACAAGACGTATGATGTCATTTTTACTAACGGCGACAAGCTGGAGTTCGACAAGAAAGGAGCATGGAAGGAAATTAGTTGCAAGTATAGCGAAGTGCCGGGCGCAGCTCTTCCGCAGCCTATCCGTCAATACGTGTCAGAGAACTATCCCGATGCCCGGGTGCTGAAGATAGACAAGGATAAGCGTGATTATGAAGTGAAGCTGTCCAATGGATGGGAGATTAAATTCGATTTAAAATTTAATGTCATAGAATTGGATCGTTAAGCGATTTGCTCCTTGGATGAAAGAAGCTCTTTATCCTGTTTAGCCATATAATGATAGGAATTTGTGGAAATAGCCGAATAAAAATGAATATTTTGATTGAATTTCCGAAATATCCCTTATATTTGCGTTCATTAACAATGTGCTAAACAGGAGTAATTATGATTAACAAATTATGTATGGCAGCCATTATGGCTGCTTCTTTGTATGCAGGCAGTGTGACGGCACAGCCTGCCGCCGTGAAGAAAATTATAGAAACGGGACAGACGGACAACCGAGTGATGCATCATCTGGATATTCTTACCAA
>JAUNIV010000405.1:918-2254 GCA_030523385.1 Bacteroidales bacterium
CGGAGGAAGAGTGATAGGTTCGGATGCTTACGAGAATGCTGCCGAATGGATGATGAGGGAATATAAGCGCTGGGGCATAGAAGTGCATTTGGAAGAGGCCGGGGAATTGCCTGTCGGCTTTAATCGCGGGCCTTGGTTCGGGCGTATGATAGGTGGTGACCAGGCTATGGACTTGCATTTTGTTACTCCTTCCTACACATCGGGCACGAAGGGCTTACAGCGGGGCCATGTATTGATAGAGCCGAATACGGAAGAAGAGCTGAAACGCATGAAACATCAGTTGAAAGGTGCATGGGTATTGGTGTCCGGCGAAAATACAGGATGGCCCATAGACCGCTCTCCTAAGGCAGACTCTTTGCGTGCTGCCATCAAAGCAGAGAATGTAGAAATCGAGAAGAAGAACAGAGCGTTGCGCCAGGAAAACTGGACCAAAGGGACGAAACATGAGATGTTGCCTTTGCGCCAAATGCCCGGATTGTTCTATAAAGAAATGTGTGAAGCAGGTGTGCTTGGTTTCATTCAGTCGGCTCCGGTGCCTTTGCGTGCTTTGTATGACCGCGCTTTGCTGAACGACCCCAATACCACATTCGACAATCTGCCCGAAGTGTGTGACATCAAACTGGATGAACACCAGTTTGCTATTATCAAGCAGATGGTGAAAGAACGCCGCAGCTTCTGGTTGGAGTTCGACATACGCAACCATTTCAAATTGGGACCTGTGAAGTATCACAGCGTGGTGGCTTCCATTAAAGGAACGAAGTATCCCGACGAAAGTGTGATTGTGAGCGGACATTTGGACTCTTATGATGTGGCTACCGGCGGCATCGACTGCGGAACGGGTATCGGTCCCATGATGGAAGCAGCCCGCATGATTGCGCTGTCGGGTGCCAAACCTAAGCGTACTATCCGCTTTATAGCTTTTGCCGGCGAAGAATTCGGATTGCTGGGTGCGCATGCATACGTGAAAGCACATGCCAATGAACTGGATAAGATTGCCAATATGTTCAACCGCGATGGAGGGCCTACGCCGCCGGTGGGCATCGCTGTACCGCAAGCCATGTATGATGATTTTGTGGAAGTATGTAAGCCTGTTAAAGATATCCGTCCGGATTATCCGTTTGAGGTGGAAGTGACTCCTCCTTTCAGAAAGCCTACCAAGACGGGAGGTACGGATGCAACGGTCTTTGCTGTCGAAGGAGTTCCTACCTTCGGTTTCCGTACGGAAGATATCAAAGGCTATGATTTCTCTTACGGTGAAATTTGGCATACGGAGCGCGACCTCTATACAAAGAACATTCCCGAATATCAAGAACACGCAGCTACAGTGACAGCCGTT
>JAUNIV010000406.1 GCA_030523385.1 Bacteroidales bacterium
GTGATGCTTGCCTTCGTGCCGCAAGACATCAAGACCATCTCTGTCACGGCCTTCGACGCCTATCTTATCAACGACAGCAACTTCACGCTCTACTTCACTTACCTCACCGCCGAAGGAAGCAACTGGCGGGTGCGTGCTCACGGCATGGTGGAACCGAATACCAAATACCATATAGAGGAATTTGACCGCAGCGCACTGAACGAGCTGGAACACGTGGCCGTGCAGTGCATCGCCTTCAAGGACAACAAGAGTTTCCTCTTCAAACCGGCTGCCTCCGTGGAGCTTCGCATCGACACGGTGAAGTTCTACAAGCTCCACACCTTCCGCGAAAGCATCTTCTTCGAGGAACCTTCGCTTATCTATGATATAGTGAAGGACGACGTGCCCGTAAAGCAAGTATTCGTATCAGCCGAAGACGTGAAAGAGGCACTCCTGCAAAAAGCCGTTCCCACAGAGAAGCCCAAATCTGCCCGTCCTGCTCCCAAACCAAAGAACGAGATACTGGAAGTGGACCTGCATGCCCACGAGCTGTTGGACAGCACGGCAGGCATGAGCAACGGCGACATCCTGAACTATCAGCTCGAAGTGTTCCGCAAGACACTGGACGAACACAAGGGACAGAAGGGGAAAAAGATAGTCTTCATCCACGGAAAGGGCGATGGCGTGCTTCGCAAAGCCCTTTTGCAGGAACTGAAATACAAGTATAAAACCTACGAAAGCCAGGACGCTTCGTTCCGCGAATACGGGTTCGGGGCCACAATGGTGACGATTCATTGATAAAGATATGGCAACACTGAAAGAATTCTTCAAGGCCGACCACTTTGCTGCCGAAGCAGGCGTGGAGCTACTCGAAGTCCGTCCCGGTTACGCCCGTGCCAGCATGGAAGTGACCGAAAAACACCTCAATGCAGGCGGTGTGTGTCAAGGCGGCGCCCTGTTCACACTGGCCGATTTAGCCTTTGCTGCCGTGGCCAACAGCTGCGGCAAGCTGACCCTCTCCGTAACAGCCAACATCACTTTCCTGCGTCCTGCAGGCCGGGGCATGGTCTATGCCGAAGCAGTGGAAGTATTCCCTCATCGGCGCATCCCCTTCGTGGAAGTGAAGCTGACGGATGAGTCCGGAGCACTCCTTGCCGTGCTCACCTCGTCGGGCTACCGGAAGGAATCAGACTTGCCGGTAGAAGGATTGGAGTAAAAGAAGGAATTTATCCGCATTTTTTCTTATTTTATAGACTAAATGAGGCTATCGGCCGAATAATGTTGCATCGTAAGAAAAAAGATTTTATTTTTGCAGCAGGAAAGTAAAAGCTCAAAAATGAACTTCTTATTGAGGTATATCAGTTGTAAAACAGTTTTATAAATACGTTAATAATAAGTTTGTTAGTAAATAAGGTCAGGTTAAGGCTTTGTTTATGCAGAAGACGCCCGTTGTGAAACGGACGTCTTTTTGCATATACGCCCGGCCATACGCTGCATGCGCTGTGAGCCTTGTTGGGTTTGCTCCTTTGAAAGCCGGAATTTGACCCTTTGAAAAATTTTTTTCGTCCTTTAAAATACTTTTTTGACGCCTTGATAAAATTTTTTCGTCCTATGGAAATAATATGACAATCGTAGCATGCAGGATGAACTTTCCTTGGGAAATCCATACTTAGCCGGCAAGCAATATATCTTCATGAGCTCACGAAAATATATGCGTAAGCCCATGAAGATATATGCGTGGGGCAACGAAGATATATGCGTGAAAACAGGTACCGGACTCAGGCTTTCCCTTTATCCTGCCGCACCCGTTCGTATTCTTGTTTTCGCTTCGGATTCATCGGAAACCAGCCTTTCAGCACACGCTCCTGCTGTTCGAAGATTTCCTTGATGGTCCAGAAAGAAGAGAAGGCAAACACTCCGAGCAGAGACGAGATGAGAATATCGCCCACGAGTAAAGTCCCTGCCATGCCAGCTATGCCCAATATCAGAAAAAGCCACCAACAGCGCGTGCCCCAATAATATTCGGCCTTAACCACGATGGGGTGGAAAAGACCGATTATCAGAAACGTGCAGATGCCGATTGCTATACCACCTAAGTGGTACTCGTTCAGCCATTCCATTGTATTCCGTTATTTACTTTGAATGGGTATTTCTTTCTTGATGCTTTGCTCCAGAGAGATTAAGGTTTCGGTTGCTGTCACACCGGGTATCTCCTGAATCTTTGAGTTCAGCAAGTCCATCAGGTGTTCGTTGTCGCGGGAGTAGAGTTTGGTC
>JAUNIV010000017.1 GCA_030523385.1 Bacteroidales bacterium
AATGTATTAGTTCTCAAAACTTTGCTTATTTTTGCAACGGATTCAGTCGCTCTCTTATCAAGAGATCGACAAAAGTGTTAAAATATTACCTCCTTTAAAATCAATCAGTCTTTCTAAGGGTTTATGCGGACGGATTACCACTATGCAGTGAAGTGTCTTCGTATATCGTACCCTGCCTGCCTTCGCAACATCAGGACGACGAAGCCGAACGATTACTAATGACAACGTGGTACGATTAGTAATGATGCAGCCGGACGATTAATAACGACTGCGGGGAAGCGAACAGTTAGTAACAACGATATGGCGTAACAAACTCCTTTCACCGTTCAGCGCTCGCTGAACGGTCGATGAAGTTATCTTCATTCGCCTTTGAAACTATCTTCGGGCACCGTTCAACGGTCGCTGAACGGTGATTTGTTTGCAAATGTATAGCCATCTTTTTCATTTTTTCGTATCTTCGCAGCCGTTATGATAGACCAACCCACCATAGACCGCATACTGGATGCTGCACAAATAGTAGATGTGGTATCCGAATTTGTCACACTGCGCAAACGCGGTGTGAACTTTGTCGGCCTTTGTCCGTTTCACGATGATAAGACTCCTTCCTTCTACGTTTCGCCCAGCAAGGGGCTGTGCAAATGCTTTGCTTGCGGAAAAGGAGGAAATGTGGTGCACTTCGTGATGGAACATGAGCAAATGACCTATCCGGAAGCCTTGCGCTGGCTGGCCAAAAAATACAATATAGAAATAAAGGAACGCGAGCTGACCGATGAAGAAAAGCAGGTGCAGAACGTACGCGAAAGTCTCTTCGTGGTCAATGACTTTGCACGCAATTATTTCCAGGATATACTGTACAACCATGCCGATGGGAAGTCCATAGCCATGTCTTACTTCCGGCAAAGAGGCATACGCGATGACATTGTGAAGAAATTCCAGTTGGGCTACAGCACTACGTCACGCGACGCACTGGCACAAGAGGCACTCCGGAAAGGATACAAACGGGAGTTCCTGATTAAGACAGGACTGTGCTACGAAAAGGAAGACGGCAGCCTGCGCGACCGCTTTTGGGGACGTGTCATCTTTCCATGGTTCAACATCAGCGGAAAGGTATTGGGATTCGGCGGACGTGTGTTAGACAGCCGCACGAAGGGTGTCAACCAAAAGTATGTCAACTCACCCGAATCTGAGATATTCAGCAAACGGAAAGAGCTGTATGGCATCTACCAGGCCAAAGCAGCCATGGTGAAAGCCGACTGCGTATATATGGTGGAAGGTTACACCGATGTGATAGCCATGCACCAATGCGGACTGGAGAATGTGGTGGCCAACTCAGGCACGGCACTCAGCGAACAGCAGATACGCTTGCTTCACCGCTTTACGTCTAACATCACATTGCTCTATGACGGCGACGAGGCGGGTATAAAGGCCAGCATAAGGGGAATAGACATGTTGCTGGCAGAGGGCATGAACATCAAAGTGTTGCTCCTGCCGGACGGTGACGACCCGGACAGTTTCTCGCGGAAACATAATGCTGCCGAATTCCGCCAATACATAGAGGAGCACGAAGAAAACTTTATCCGCTTCAAGACCAACCTGCTGCTGAAGGATGCGCAAAAAGACCCTATCAAGCGGGCCGGACTCATATCGGACATGGCCAGAAGCATCGGCCTGATTCCGAACGACGTGATACGATATGCCTGCGTAAAGGAATGTGCCAGCATACTGAACGTAAACGAGCAGATTATCCTGAACGAGATAAAGAAGCATTTGCTCCAGCGTGACGACAACTACCTGGAACAGATAAGGAAAGAAAAGGAAGCTGTGCCACCTGTAGAGATGGCTCCACCTCCACCGGAGATGATGGCCGATGTGCCTCCTCCTCCTTTCCCACCCGAAGAGGCTGCGGAAATCTATCAGTCTTACATCCCGGAAGAAGGACGCGAGAAATATACATTCTATGCCAAAGAACAGTTGTTGGTAAAGACACTGATACGTTATGGGGAGAAAGTGATGTGTTATGTGGAAACAGAAGAAAACAAAGAAACACCACTGACAGTCATCGAATACATCTCGACGGACCTGAAGCAAGATGAATTGCAATTTCACAATCCGCTGCACAGAAAGATTCTGACCGAAGCGGAGGCACACCTGCACGACCCGAACTTCACGGCAGAACGATATTTCTTAGCTCATCCCGACCCTGAGATAAGCAAGTTGGCGGCAGACATGATAAGCGAACGTTATCAGCTGAGCAAGAGCAACCAGCAGGCAATCACCAAAGATGAAGAACGGCTGCACGAACTGGTGCCGCACCAACTCATCGACTTCAAGTTTGCCATACTGGACGAAGACATGAGATGTACGCTGCAAGCACTGAACCGACCGGAGATAGCAGCCAATCCGGAAAAATGCTTAGAGATTATGGCGCACTACAAAGAATTGGGAGAATTGCAGAAGATGATGGCCAAAAGAGCCGGCGACCGCGTAGTGCTGAAATAAAAAAGGGGCATAACCCATTATCGGTTATGCCGTATCAGATTCATAAATTCTTCGCGTGTCTTTGCCTGGTTGAAAGCACCCGTGAAATCGGAAGTGGTGGTTATGGCATTCTGTTTTTCCACTCCGCGCATCTGCATGCACATGTGTTTGGCCTCTACCACTACCATGACACCCAGCGGATTTAAGGTTTCCTGAATGCATTCCTTGATTTGCAACGTCATGCGCTCCTGCACTTGCAGGCGATGGGAGAAAACATCGACCACGCGCGCAATCTTGCTCAACCCGGTAATGTAGCCATTGGGGATATAGGCCACATGAGCCTTCCCATAGAAAGGAAGCATGTGATGTTCGCACAAAGAGAAGAAATCAATGTCCTTCACAATAACCATCTGACTGTACTCTTCCTTGAACTTCGCGCCCAGCAGGATGGCATGGGGGTCTTGTTCATATCCTCGTGTCAGTGTCAGCATGGCTTTGGCCACGCGCTCAGGGGTTTTCAGCAGTCCTTCTCTCTTTACGTCCTCGCCCAACAACGATAAAATATTTTCATAATGGTCTTTCAACTGCTCGATCTTCTCTGCCGACCATTCGGGGTGCAATAATTCTTCCATGTATTTTAATCCAAGGGAATATTAATTTGTTCACGAACAATAGATACTTCTTTAAAAATGCCGGTAGATTTAAGACGGCGCATAGCAGCATCGGCTTCTTCAATGCTACGAAAATCGCCTACACGACACAGCCAACGAGGAGGCTGGAAATAAGTATAGACCGGGAGTTCGGGAAATTCCTTCTTTACCTTTTCGGCCACGTTATTAGCATCATTACGAGCTACCCGCGAATTATTGCCGGCATATACCTGTACGCGATAGCCTCTGGCCTTAAGCATTTTCTGTTCACCTTCGGCAGTGGCTCTCACATGAATGGTCCCGAGCAACTGCGTAATGCGGGGGTCTTGATGAACAGTCACGGTGCCTTCACCGGCACGCTGAAGTTGCAGGCTCTCCACAATGTTCTGCTGCGCAAAGGCAGAAAGTCCGAAGCCCAAGAAGCATAGTATAAAAATGTATCTCATGTCGCCTAATGATTTTCTATAAGCTGCAAGGGTGTGTCCCGTTTACAAGGTAACACACCCTCCATATTCAGATTAATTATTTAAACGCATCAATAATGCCTTTGAAATCGGCAACCTTCAATGCTGCGCCACCAATCAAACCACCATCTACATCGGGATTAGCAAACAATTCCTTTGCATTAGAAGGCTTGCAGCTTCCACCATACAGGATAGAAGTGTTTTCTGCTACTTCCTGACCATACTTTTCTGCTACCAATGAACGGATGTAAGCATGGATTTCCTGTGCCTGTTCCGGAGTGGCAGTCTTACCAGTACCGATGGCCCAAACCGGTTCGTAAGCCAGAATAATCTTGCTGAAGTCTTCGGCTGACAAAGAGAACACAGATGCCAACTGAGCGGCAACCACTTCGTTCTGCTTGTTAGCTTCGCGTTCTTCCAACACTTCGCCGATGCAGAAGATAGGCTTCAAGTTGTTAGCCAAAGCCAATTTTACCTTTTCTTCCAGTATTTCTACTGTTTCGTGGTAATAAGCACGACGTTCTGAGTGACCCAGGATTACATATTCTGCACCTGTAGAAGCAACCATTTCAGCAGATACTTCGCCGGTGTATGCACCCGATACCTTGTCTGCGCAGTTTTCTGCACCTACACCAATCACAGCCTTGTCAACAATGGGAGTAACCGATGCCAAATGGATGAAAGGAGTGCAAATCACTACATCGCAATTAGGTTTGTCAGCAGCAAGTGCTTCATTCAATTCTTTTGCCAGAGCAATACCTTCCTGAAGGTTCTTGTTCATTTTCCAGTTTCCTGCAACAATGTTCTTTCTCATTTTGTTTGTTTTGTTAAAGGGTTAATAAAATCATTCTGCTTGTTTCTCTTTTCTTTTTCTCTTCCTGTAATAATGCTCTCCGGCTATATCCATCAGGCTGAAAGCCAGCAAGGGGAATACAAACCAAGCTACTACCAGAAATATTTTATGACCGACTGTCTTTGCATTGACCTGCGCCAACGAAAGGTTTTCCAGCCTGTCTGTCAGTACATACTCATCGGGCAGATTATTGACGCTCCACTTGTTCACCACCACTCCTTTTTTCAGCAACATCAGTCCCGGGTTTGAACGAATCATGGTCCGCAGCGTCACATCATCCGATATGCAGAAAGGATATTCGGCTCCTGTACGCTCCCTCCAGTCTTCCACATCGCTGTCAGACGATGCCGTGAGGCAATAGAACTTATAGCCATGTTCCACACTATAATCATAGAGCTCGTTTATCAAATCTATCGTGCTGTCATCGGCCAGGCTCAACTGGTGTGCCACCAGCAAGAAAGTATATCCGTCATCGTCCAGCACTTCGTCCGTTATGTCTGTCCCATCATCCTGCCGGGTCATGAAGAAATCCGAAATGGGTGGCTCATATCCCCGTTCCTTCACCACAGTCTTAGAATCCACGAAGGTCCATGTGCTGTCGGGATAATCATCCAAAGAAAACTCCTTCTCCACACCGTCTTTCTGCAAGATAAAGTGGGTTTCATACACCGTCGGTTTCACTCCATCCGGCACCTCCATGCCTTTGCGGATGTCCGCACCGATGTGATAGGGACGGAAATCGAATACCGGCAAGTCATACAGGCAATAGAAGGTCATGCCCAATATGTAAAGGAACGCATACAACGAAATCAGCCAATCGAAACGTGCCGTAACCAAAGGTTTGATGCGGCCTTGCCACTTGAACACGGAAACGGCCGCAATCAGCAGCAACACATTCTTAGCAAAGGTCTCCCAGTTGGTCAGGACAACAGCATCGCCAAAGCAACCGCAATCGGATATCGGATTGGTGAACGAAAGCCACAAAGTGAGCGGTGTCATGATGCTCAATATGACAAGCACACAAAATGTCGTCACCTTCTTGCGAATACCAAACAACAGATACACACCGAGGCAAAACTCCACTATGGCCTGCACCACTGCCATCAACAACAAGATGATGGCGGGAAACAATGTGCCCCATCCGAATGCTTCCAGATAATCCTGAATCTTGTATTGGGTGCCCAAGGGATCTATCGCCTTGACAAATCCGGAGAAAATGAACACTCCCGCCAACAAGAAACGGCAGACCGCTGCCCAGAATCCGATGATAGTATGTAACTGTCTATTCTCCAAAATCCAACTTAATCAGTCCGAATACTGCATAATTTATCATATCCATGTAGTTGGCATCTATGCCTTCTGAAACCAACGTAGCCCCATCGTGCCCTTCTATCTGCTTAGTACGATAAATCTTCATCAGAATCAGGTCGGTATAAGAACTGATGCGCATGCTTCGCCAAGCCTCATCGTAATCATGGTTCTTAGCCAGCATCAGCTCCAAGGCATTTTTGGCATACCGGTCATACAATTCCAACGCACGCTCTTCGCTCATGTCATCCGTATCGGCATAGCCCAACTCCAGTTGTATCAATCCTACAATTCCATAATTCACTATGGCTATAAACTCCGGCCTTATGCCTTCGTCCACCATAGCCACTCCTTTGGTTTCTATGCTGCGGATGCGGTTGGCCTTAATGAATATCTGGTCGGTAACAGAAGAAGGGCGCATGATGCGCCAAGCCGCCCCGTAATCGTGCAGTTTCTTTGCGAACAAATCACGGCAGACAGCTATTGCATGTTCAAATTGTTGTTTCGTATCTTTCATCATACTTCCATGAATAGGCGACAAAGTTACGCATTTTTCTGTTTAAGCGTAAACAAAAAGGCGGAAAAGAATAGTCTTTCCCGCCCTATTTTATATTTCTTATCTTTAACGGATGCTTAAGAACATCTCAACACTTGTCCCGGACGAAGAATCGTCTGACGTGTAATGCGATTCAATCTGCAAAGTGTATCGATTGACGTACCCGTCAGCTTAGCGATACGGCTCAAGGAATCGCCGCTACGCACCTTATGATAACGGATGGTTCCATCCGAAGAAGCCATCATATTGCTATTGCTTCCTGTAGCAGTACGCTGATACTTGCTTCTGCCCTTCTGGTACAAGTAAGAATCGGCCACGATGTCCTGCTTTTCAAAATCAAACAGAAGCGCGGGATTGATAGCCTGTCCTAAGAAACGGGTTTCAAAATGAAGGTGAGAACCAGTAGAACGTCCGGTATTTCCTCCCAATCCTATCACTTCTCCGGCTTCTACATACTGGTCTTCGTCCACCAACTGTTTGGACAAATGGCCGTAAATAGTTTCCAAACCGTTCTCATGACGAATCACTACATATTTGCCATAGCCGCGACGTTCGTACTTCACCATACGTACCTTGCCACTGAAAGCCGCACGGATGGTATCGCCGATGTAAACCTTTACATCCAGTCCATTGTGCATACGACGACGGCGGGGACCAAACTTAGAAGTGATTTTTGTATTCGTAGTCGGCATGTGGAAGCCGGTGAGGTCAATACGGAACGTATCGGGTATAGTAACGGTATTGCCAAATGCATGTACCCGGTCATGGCTCCAATTGGGATAAAGACTATATGCAGGATAAGCAGACTTCTCTGCCTCTATCTGTCGAATCAATGCTACAGAATCTACTGCTTTCAATTTTCTGTCGATAGGCGCCTGACGTGCCAACAAGTCCTGTCCCGATACATTCAGACTAACTAAGGCGAACGCTGCCGCTGCGACTACTTTAATACATTTCAAAATCATCCGTTTCTTGTTTTTCTTTTAATATTCGTCGTTAGCATAAAGAGAGCCAAATACGGCCTGTTTATACTCGAATATTTCTTCCGGTTTAAAAAATCTTTTCAGCTCTGCTTCGGCTGTTTCCGGCGAGTCGGAAGCATGAACGATGTTTTCCTGGAAACTCATGCTATAATCTCCGCGGATAGTACCCGGAGCCGCCAGTCGTCCGTTAGTAGGGCCTGCTAATGTTCTCACTACTTGAATAGCATCTACACCTTCATAACAACATACGATAACAGGACATGCCATCATCGCATCTTTTACACGTTGAAAGAATGGTTTCGCACTCAAATGAGCATAATGCTCACTAAGTACCTCATCTGTCAACTGAACCATTTTCATGCCGGCTAAACGCAAGCCTTTACGTTCAAATCTGTTAGTAATCTCTCCTACTAAGCCTCTTTGCACTGTGCAGGGCTTCAAAATAACAAGCGTTTTCTCCATCATAATATTGGTTCATTTAAAGGTTAATTGAATGTGCTTTTTCAAAATTCGTCCAAAGGTAGAATTTTTTTCTTAGAAAAAGGTCATTTGTTTAACTCTTTTTTTATGTAAGTTATATGCAAAAAGATAAAAAGATGCTCGTAAACCGCCACAAACAGGGAAAAGTCAAGAAATATATGTTATGCAACACATTTCCCTCGTTTTAACAAACAAGTAACATTACACTACGAAATAGCCGCCCAATTTATATTTGTTTTACGTAATGCCTGCAACTGTCGCCACAGTACAGCATTCTCCGGAAGAGTCCCCGCCGGGTCTTCATCGACGATGCGTTCGGCTACAGCCCGCACAAACTGGAGTAATTGTCCGTCACGGGCTATGTCGGCTATCTTCAAGTCGAAAGCCATGCCGCTCTGTTGCGTTCCTTCCAAATCGCCGGGGCCACGGAGTTTCAAGTCGGCTTCGGCTATCTCAAACCCGTCATTGGTCTGCACCATTATTTCCAGACGCTTGCGGGTTTCTTCGGTCAGCTTATAAGAAGTAACTAATATGCAATAAGACTGGTCGGCACCACGCCCTACCCTGCCTCGCAACTGATGTAATTGCGACAACCCGAACCGTTCGGCATTTTCTATGACCATGACCGAAGCATTGGGCACGTTCACACCTACCTCTATCACAGTGGTAGCTACCATAATCTGTGTCTCGCCATGAACGAAGCGTTGCATTTCGGCATCCTTTTCAGCCGGTTTCATCTTACCATGCACCTTGCTCACCTTGCAATCGGGGAACTCCGCACAGATGTGTTCGTAGCCGTCCTCCAGATTCTTGATATCCATCTTTTCACTTTCCTTTATCAGCGGATAGACAATGTAAATCTGCCTGCCTTCTTCTATCTGTTTGCGGATGGAGGCATAGAGGCTGGCCCTGCGGTTATCAAACTGATGGAGGGTCTGGATGGGTTTGCGTCCCGGCGGCAACTCGTCAATCACCGAGACATCGAGGTCACCATACAGTGTCATGGCCAATGTACGGGGAATGGGAGTTGCCGTCATCACCAGCACATGAGGCGGACAAGCATTCTTGCCCCACAGTTTGGCACGCTGCGCCACTCCAAAGCGATGTTGTTCGTCAATGACTACCATGCCCAAAGAGGAGAAGCCCACCGTGTCTTCGAGCACTGCATGGGTGCCTATCAATATCTGTACATCACCCGTAAGCAAATCTTTCAGAATCTTTTCGCGTTTCTTTCCCTTGACAGAGCCCATGAGCAACTCCACCCGGACATCCATGCCGGACAGAAACTTCCGGATGGTTTCGTAATGTTGGGCAGCAAGGATTTCCGTAGGAGCCATCATACAGGTCTGATAACCGTTGTCTAAAGCGATAAGCATGGACATCAAGGCAACCAGGGTCTTTCCGCTACCCACATCGCCCTGCAACAAACGGTTCATCTGCCGTCCGCTACCCATATCCTTCCTGATTTCTTTAATGACACGCTTCTGCGCTCCGGTCAATTCAAAGGGCAGGTTTTGGGCATAAAATGTATGGAATATCTCTCCCACCCGGTCAAAGCACAGGCCACGGAATTTGCGTTGTCTGTCCTTAGCATAACGCAAGATATTGAGCTGCACATAAAAGAGTTCTTCAAATTTAAGCCGATATTGGGCTTTGCGTAGCAGTTCGGGAGTCTGAGGAAAGTGAATATTGCGTATGGCTTCATCCAACGGCATAAGGTGATGGGCATCGATAATGCGTTGGCTCAGAGTTTCGGGCAATGGTTCTTGCAAGAGGGTCAATGCATTCTTTATCAGTTTTTCCAGTCCGTGCGAATTCAGGAATCCGCGCTTCATCCGTTCCGTAGTGGTGTAATAGGGCTGCATTCCCATCGTAGAAAGCGTTACTTCGCCGGATGGGTCCATATCGGGATGCGCCACATTGATGCGTCCGTTGAATACTGTCGGTTTGCCGAAAATGATATATTCGGTATGCACCTTGTAGTGTTCCAGCAGATACTTGATACCCTGAAACCATACCAAATCAACAACTCCCGTTCCGTCTGAAAAATGTCCTACTAACCGCCTCTGCTTGCCTTCGCCGAAGGTCTCGAAGCTGAGGATTTCACCTTTCAGTTGGATATAGGGCATGTTTCCATCTATCTCGTGGATGTAATAAAGACGGCTGCGATCTACATATTTATAAGGGAAATAGTATAAAAGGTCGCGCAGGGAAAAGACATTCAGTTCCTTGTTCAGGATGGCAGCTCGCTGCGGCCCCACTCCCTGCACATACTTTATATCACGGGTGGAGATGTCGAACATAAATTTAGAGCAATGCTTCCGCCACTTTCAGGTCGAAAGGCGTGGTCAGTTTGATGTTTTCCCTGTTTCCCGGCACTAAGCATACTTCGTGTCCCCGTGCTTCCACCACCGAAGCGTCGTCGGTAAAGGCTTCCGTATATTCCTGCCTGTAAGCTTCCTTCAACAAAGATATATCGAACACTTGCGGGGTCTGCACCAATTTGTAGAAGTTTCGAGGAACAGTCTCGCTTCCGGCATCGGTCAGATGGCGCACGGTTTCCACCACATCTATTACCGGAATCACCGCTTTCTTATGAACGGCTTCGGCATAGCATCCGGCTATCACTTCCTGCGAAACAAAAGGACGGACACCGTCATGCACACCCACCAGTCCTTCTCCTTCCACCAATGCCAGTCCGTTCCGGACCGAATGAAAACGGGTCTCACCTCCGTCGGCTATATCGTGCGACAGGGCAAACCCATAAGAAGTACAGAGTTCCTTCCAGTAAGCCTGCTGGCTCACCGGAAGAACCAATATGATATGTATAGTGGAATCGTAGGCATGAAAAGCCTCCATCGTGCGCATCAGCACCGGCTTACCACCTACAGGCAAGAACTGTTTGGGTATCTCTCCGCCCATGCGCAGCCCCTTGCCGCCTGCCACTATAATCACATGCTTTTTCATTCTGCAATCATCATGCCTTGTTTCAACTCTTTCACTTTCTCCGCACCGCAATACTTCTCTACGATGGCAAAAGCAAATTCCAAAGCTGCACCCGGACCTTTACCGGTGATGAAGTTACCGTCTGTCTGCACCAATGCAGCCGTATATTCGGCTCCTTCCAGGAAGTTCTCGAAACCGGGATAGCAAGTTGCTTTCTTTCCTTTCAGCAATCCGCGCTTGCCAAACACCAACGGAGCGGCACAGATGGCAGCCAAAGGTTTGCCGGCTTCAGCAAAAACTAAGATCAATTTGCCCAATCCTGCATGTTCGTCCAGGTTGGTAGCACCGGGCAGCCCGCCGGGCAATACAATCATTTCGGCATCCTCTGCCTTTACTTCTTCAAAACTCATATCGGCCACCACAGGTACACCGTGTGCACCGCTCACAGCCAAATCGCCTGTCACGGAAACAGTCTTTACAGGTAAGCCTGCACGTCTCAACACATCTACCGGTGCGAGGGCTTCTATCTCTTCGAAGCCTTCTGCCAAAAATAAATAAATAGTTTTCATAAGCTACTTGAGTTTAAAGTAATATGTAATGGTACCCGTCTGGTTGTTCACTCCGTCCACGCTGTTGAAGCGCGCCTTGCGGGCAGCCTCTTCCGCCGCCTTGCGCAACGAAGCGTTCACCGTATTGGTACGTTTGTTGATGCTGGTACTTATCACCTGTCCTGCCGGGTTTACGGTAATGGTCACTACCACGCGGCCTTCGTCCTGCACATTATAGACAGGCATGGGCAGACTACCACCCAACGAACGCCCGTTCAAGTCGAATGTTCCGTAACCGCCTACACCGGAAGATTTCCCTTCCGCCGCATTGTCCGTCGGGCTTCCTTCCAATCCACTGCCCGAAGTACCCGTACCTTTATCCCCCATTTGGGTTCCCTTGCCGAAAGCACCGGCTATCTTCCTTGCAGCAGCCTCAGCCGCAGCCTTTTCCGCCGCAGCTTTCTTCTCGGCAGCCGCCTTTTCGGCTTCGGCACGTTTCTCGGCTTCGGTCTTTTCCTTCGGCTTTACTTCCTCTTTGCGGGGAGTTTCCTTCCGCGGTGTTTCTTTTTTCGGGGTTTCTTTCTTGGGAGTTTCCTTCTTAGGCTCTTTCTTTGGCACAGCCACGGTTTCCTCTTCGTCTTGCGTGATGATTTCTTCCTTGACTTGCGGTGTCGGCACAGCCTCCGGTTCGGCCACATCGGGAGCAGGCGCTTCGGGTTCGTTCAGAATATCGACATCCGTGAGCGTATAAGGGTCTGCATTTCCCTGAGACAATTCCGCATTTCCCAACATAACAGGCACACCTCCTTCTTCCTGCACCTGCGGCAGACTGATGGTAATCAGCCACAGCAGGATAAGAAGAATGACATGCAGCACGATGGTGCCTACCAGTCCTGTTATCTTATTTTTCTTCATGTTGTTTGCACACTAACGTTTCTTCTCGGGCGGGCGGGTAGCCAACACCATCTTGAAGTGATTTTCATTGGCTATATTCAACACCCTCACTATCTCGCGGTAAGGCACAGCCTCGTCGGCATAAAGCGCCACATACATATCGGGTTCCTTCTCGGCACACCGTTGCAGGAATGCAGGCAATTCGTCCAAATCAATAGGCATCTCGTCTTCATTGCCGAAAGCGGTGTAGAAGTTCAGGTTCTTGTCTATGATTACCCGGGTGAGCGGCTTGGCCGAAGTCTGCTGCTTGCCTTGCGGCAGCAACACCTTGATGGCATTGGGCGACACCATCGTAGAGGTAATCATAAAGAATATCAGCAACAGGAATATGAGGTCCGTCATAGACGCCATACTGAAGTTGGGTGATATCTTTTGTCTTCTTTTCAACGCCATACGCCTTTATTTTTGAGCCGGTTCGTTCAATAAATCCATAAATTCCATGGTGCGGGCTTCCATCTGTCCTACCACCTTATCCACACGTGCCACTAAATAATTATAGGCAAACATGGCTGCAATGCCCACAATCAGACCACCCACCGTGGTAATCATGGCTTCATAGATACCGCCCGACAGCAACGTGATGTCGATGTTATTGCCGGCATTTGCCATTTCCCAAAAGGCACGCACCATACCCGTCACGGTTCCTAAGAATCCCAACATAGGCGCACCGCTCGACACTGTGGCTATCACCGGAAAACCGTTCTCCAGTTTGGCCACTTCCACGTTTCCTGCATTCTCTATGGCAGCCTGCACATCGGCCACGGGACGTCCCATGCGCGAGATGCCCTTTTCAATCATCCGTGCCGAAGGAGTGTTCGTGATGCGGCAATAGTTAATGGCCGACTTCACTTCGCCCGTCCGTATGTAGTCGCGGATGCGCTCCATGAACAGCGGGTCTTCCTTGCCTGCCTTGCGGATGTAAGACACACGTTCAAAGAATATGTAGAAACAGGCCACCGACAAGACTGCCAGTACCACCATAATCCATCCTCCCTTGCAAGCCATCTCCCAAAGGTTTATCTGTGCTTCTCCCGAAGTAACGGGAGTCAATACGGGGTTTTCCCCGGTCAGCGTATCCGCCAAAGCCGACTGTGCGGCCAGTAAAATCATGTTTATCATCAGCGAAGACAATTTTTATATTCTTCAATCGTAGTTTTCAGTCCCAAATAAAGCGCATCGCATATCAGTGCATGACCGATAGACACCTCGTCCAACCAGGGAATGCATTCGTGCATGTACTTCAGATTCACCAGGCTGAGGTCGTGTCCGGCATTCAGTCCCATGCCTAAACTGCGGGTCACCTTAGCCGCTTCCACAAACGGGGCGATAGCTGCCTCGCGGTTCTTCGGATACATCGTAGCGTAGGGTTCCGTGTAGAGTTCCACCCGGTCGGCACCGGCTTTGGCCGCATATTCTATGGCCTCCCTATCCGCCCCTACGAAGATAGAGGTACGGATGCCTGCATGGCCGAACTCATCCATCAGTTCCGTCAGGAAGGAAAGGTTCGCCTTTGTGTCCCATCCGGCATTCGAGGTAATCTGGTCGGGCGCATCGGGCACCAATGTCACCTGATGGGGCTTCACTTTCAACACCAAATCAATAAACTCGGGAGCGGGATAGCCCTCAATGTTAAACTCCGTCTTGAGCAACGGGCGCAGTTCGTACACATCGCTGCGACGTATGTGCCTCTCGTCGGGACGCGGATGCACCGTGATGCTTTCGGCACCGAAAGCCTCGCAATCCAAAGCCACTTTCACCACATCCGGATTATTGCCCCCACGGGCATTACGCAAGGTAGCCACCTTGTTTATATTTACACTTAACTTTGTCATCTTTGCAATATTATTAATATCTTTGCACTCTCTTGAGGTGCAAAGGTACAGGTTTTATTTAAACCTTGCTCATTTTGTCAAACAAAGATTTATAAAATTAACTAATGAATATACGTCCAATGAAATTCGCCCTTTTCGGGAATACCTACCAGGTCAAAAAGTCGGTTCACGTGGAACGCCTGCTGTCCTTACTGGAAAAACACCGTGCCGAAGTCTGCATCTGCCGGGAGTTCCATCAATTTCTCACCCGCGACTTGAAAATGAATCTTCGTCCGGCCGATGTCTTCGACGGGAATGACTTTGAGGCCGACATGGTGCTGAGCATTGGAGGCGACGGCACTTTTCTGAAAGCCGCCAGCCGGGTGGGCGG
>JAUNIV010000407.1 GCA_030523385.1 Bacteroidales bacterium
CGCCTATGGCCACAAAAGGATGTCCTTCCTTCAGCAAGGACTTCATGGAGCGGACGCGAGCCAGACAATCATCGCTATCCACCGAAGTGGGGTGAAAGCCCAGCATGGGATAACAATATCCCTCATAGTCTGCACAGACTTTCAGCATGGCATCTACGGTCGTATCGTCAATATTGGGCATCATAACCCGTGTGACTCCCGCTGCTTTCGCACGCTCCACCACTTCGGGCAAGTCGGCCTCAAACTCCTCCACGAACAAATGAGAATGGGTGTCTATCATCTTTATACCTTTCTATCCATTAAGCAACAGACAAAGCGGCGCAATTCTTCTTTTTTCTCCGCAGGAAGAGAAACGCCGTCCAGCAAGGCAAGTCCTTCGGCATAATATCCGCTGATTTTCTCTTCGCAAATCTGCTTGATTCCTATCCGGTCGTAGAGAGCAGTCACCGCCTTTATCTTTTCTGCCGGACAAAATTCAGGACATTCTATCCAGCGCACCAGTTCCGCCCGCTGTTCTTCTTCGGCCAAAGAGAGAGCCGTAATCAGCATGAATGTCTTTTTATTGCAGACGATATCTCCTCCGATGTTCTTACCAAATACAGCTGGGTCGCCATACACATCCAAGAAATCGTCCTGCAACTGGAACGCCAATCCCATGCTGATACCGAAATCATACAGTTTCTGCATATCTTCCGCCGAAGCATCTCCCAACAATGCCCCTATTTTCAGCGAAGCTGCCAGCAGCACCGATGTCTTCAGCCGTATCATTTCTATGTATTCGGGCACGGTGACATCCTCGCGGCTTTCAAACTCCATATCCCATTGCTGCCCTTCGCATATTTCCATGGCTGTCTGCGTAAAGACATCCATCACTCTTTTGAGGTACACTCCGGAGCATTCACCCATCAGCCGATAAGCCAATACCAGCATGGCATCTCCCGAAAGGATGGCCGTATTATCATCCCACACCTTGTGTACGGTAGGTTTGTTGCGACGCATGTCTGCCCGGTCCATCAAGTCATCGTGCAGCAGGGTGTAATTGTGGTAGGTTTCTATGCCTGCTGCCTGCGGCAATATTTCATCCACATTCTCCTTATATAATTGGTAAGCAAGCAGCATCAGTACGGGACGGATTCGTTTTCCGCCCAATGACAGGACATATTCTATGGGAGCGTATAAGCCTTTGGGTTCACGCACGTAGGGCATGGAAGCCAGGTAGGCATTCACCTTATCTGATAGTTGAGCAGCAGAAAAAGCCATAAGATTTCGGTTCTATAGTTTTTTTCATAAAAAGAGGCTGCACAAAGGGCAGCCTCCTCTATGTGAGAAATTAAAATCAAGATATTACTGTAATTTGAATGTTACAGGTACGGTAAACTTCACACGTACAGCTTTACCACGCTGCTTACCGGGTTTCCATTTCGGCATGGTCTTGATTACGCGGAGGGCTTCCTTATCCAAGTAGGGGTCCACACTACGTACAACCACCGGGTCAACGATAGAACCGTCCTGGTTAACAACGAACTGAACGATAACTTTACCTTGCACACCGTTTTCCTGAGAGATAGTAGGATACTTGATGTTCTTACCCAAGAACTTCAAACATTCTGCCATACCGCCGGGGAATTCGGGCATCTCTTCTACCACCTGGAAGATCTGTTGTTCTTCCGGTTCTTCTTCTTCCACTTCTACAGGTACATATTTCACTTCTACGGCCTGTCCGGTTTCTTCAGAAGCCTGGATAGAAGTTTCTTCTACGTTAGCATCGTTTTCTACAATCTGAAGCACTTCTTCCATTTTCGGAGCTTCGGGAGGAGGAGGAGCTTGCTTCTGTTCCTGTTCCGTGATAGGGATAATTTCTTCTTCAAACACAACATCGACTATACCGGTATCCGTAGTCACCTGCTTGTCACGATCAGTCCATTCGAAAGCGACAAACATCAGTGCCAGAATAAACACATAGCCGAGCAGCAGCCAGGTACTTTTCTTACCTTCGAGGTCTGCTTTGGGCGATTTTTTAACTTCCATAAATAGAGTTTTTAAAGATTAAGTGTTTCTCACTTCGGCAAATATAGCATAAATCTTTGAGATAAAAACATTTTCCGATTAAAAAATTGCAAATTCAATGTTTTTTATGATTCCGGCCATACGGGAATAGCACAATGGGTTAAACCTCTTGCAGATTTTGGTGCTTTAAAAAATATTTTTCGTCCTTTAAAAAACTTTTTTGACGCCTT
>JAUNIV010000018.1 GCA_030523385.1 Bacteroidales bacterium
GTAAAGAAATTGAAGGTGCTACTATTCAGGTCAAAGATAAAGATGGAAATATTGTTGATGAATGGATATCAACTACAGAAAGTCATTTAATCAAAGGTCTTGAAGAAGGACAAAGAAAGAAATCCATAGAAGTTGCCCGTTTCTTAAAGTCATCGGGGACTTCCATAGAATTGATTGCCGGAGCCACAGGATTGTCTAAGGAAGAAATTGAAAAACTGTGAAAGCCATCGGTAGAAAATAAGAAACAGAAAACAAAATGAAGAAAGCCATATTCCCCGGGACATTCGATCCCTTTACCATCGGCCATGCTTCCGTGGTGAAGCGTGCGCTCACATTCATGGACCATTTGGTGATAGGCATCGGCATCAATGACAGCAAGCGTACCTGCATACCTACCGCACAGCGTGTGGAGATGATACGCGAGCTCTATGCCAACGAACCGCGTATCAGCGTAGATGCTTACGACTGCCTCACCATAGACTTCGCCCGAAAGCACGATGCACAATTCATCATACGCGGCATACGCACCGTGCACGACTTTGAGTACGAGGAAACCATTGCCGACATCAACCGTCGGCTGGCAGGCATCGAGACCATCCTGCTCTTTACCGAACCCGAACTGACTTCGGTCAGCTCTACCATTGTGCGCGAATTGCTGCAATATGGCAAAGATGTAACCCCCTTCCTGCCCGAAGGCATGAAGAAACTAAAACTACGGAAAGAATGATGAAACACAATGTACTTATATCGGCATTACTCACGGTCTGCCTGCTTGCAGGCATCACCGCACAGGCACAGGACACTGATTATGCCCGCTCTGCCGTCCGCAAACTGCAACTGGCGGAATTTGCCATTGCCAATCTGTATGTAGATTCGGTGGACGAACCGCGACTTGTGGAAGCCGCCATCATCCGGATGCTCGAAGAGTTGGACCCGCATTCCACTTACTCCGATCCCGAAGAGGTGAAGAAGATGAACGAACCCCTGCAAGGCAACTTCGAGGGCATAGGCATCCAGTTCAACATGGCTGAAGACACGCTGCTGGTGATACAGCCCGTCTCCGGCGGACCATCCGAAAAGGCGGGCATCCTGGCAGGTGACCGCATCGTGCTGGTGAACGACACACTCATTGCCGGAGTGAAGATGAATACCGAAGATATTATGCGTCGCCTGCGCGGCCCCAAAGACACGAAGGTGAGGCTGAAGATACATCGCCGGGGAGTGGACGAACTGCTGACCTTCACCGTGACGCGCGACAAGATTCCCGTACACAGTCTGGATGCTGCCTACATGGCTGCACCGGGCACGGGCTACATACGTGTGAACCGTTTTGCCGCTACCACACACGAAGAGTTCTGCCAGGCGATGGAACGCTTGCAAGCACAGGGGATGAAGAACTTAGTGCTGGACTTGCAAGGCAACGGAGGTGGTTATCTGAATGCCGCTATTGACATGGCCAACGAGTTCCTCTCTGATAATGAATTGATTGTTTATACCGAAGGCCGTCGCAATCCTCGCAGTGAGTTCTTTGCAAAAGGCACGGGGCATTTCCGGCAAGGCAAGCTCGTGGTGCTGGTCGATGAATATTCGGCTTCGGCCAGCGAGATTGTGTCCGGCGCCGTGCAAGATTGGGACCGTGGTATCATCGTAGGCCGTCGCACCTTTGGCAAAGGGTTGGTGCAACGTCCCATAGACCTGCCCGACGGCTCCATGATACGCCTCACCGTAGCGCGTTATTATACGCCTGCCGGTCGCTGCATACAGAAACCCTACGAGAGCATAGAGAAGTATAACTCCGACCTGATAGACCGCTACAACAAGGGCGAGATGCTGAGTGCGGACAGCATTCACTTCCCCGACTCGTTGCGTTTCCTCACCCATCGGTTGGGACGCACGGTGTATGGCGGCGGAGGTATCATGCCCGATTACTTCGTGCCCATTGATACTACCCTTTATATTCATTACCATCGTCGCCTGCGTGACAAGGGCGCACTGATGAAGGCTCATTACCGCTACATGGACGCTCACCGTCGCGAGTGGCAGGACCGCTATCTGTCTTTCGATGATTTCCTCCATAACTTTCAGGTGACGGAGCCTTTGCTGGAGCAGTTGGTGGCTACAGGGCGCGAGTTGGATGTGGAGTATAACGAAGAAGAATATCAAAAAGCCCTCCCGTTGCTCAAATTGCAGATGAAAGCCCTCATAGCCCGCGATCTGTGGGATATGAACGAGTATTATCACGTGATAAACGAGGCGAACGAGAGTTTGCAAAAGGCATTGGAACTGCTTGCCGCTCCAGACTTTGATGCGTTGTTGCGCAAACGGCAAGAAGATTTGTAGAATAGTGGTTCGTACCCGATGGCTACTCGCCAAACAAAACCCGATTCAGCCATCGGTTTATATAGACATTGGCAAAAGCACAGCCTACTCCCACGGCAGCGCCAGCTAACACGTCAGTGGGATAATGCACGCCCTGATTCATTCGGGCAAAGCCCACTCCACAGGCCCATACAGCCGAAGGAGCAATGACGTACCACCGAGGATAAGTAATGGACAGTGATGTAGCTAATGAGAAAGCAGTTGCCGTATGATTTGATGGGAACGAGGGGCTGTCTATAGCCGGTGCGCCGTATGGGTGTATTTTGTTGGGGTATTTTACGAAAGGACGTTCCCTGCCTGCTACATGCTTGACTGCATACGTCAGCCCCACTGCCTCTATCACGCTTGTACCTATATAAATAGCATCTTTCAGCAGAGGACGGTCTTTCTTGATGAGCGCATAGATGCCCATGGCTGTGGGCACACCTATCGGCAATACCACTCCGCTTACCGAAAGAGTGCGGCTCAGCCCGTGCACATGCCATCCATTAATGGTTTTCAGCATATTCACATCGGCATTCTGAGCACTGAGTCCGATAACGCACCACAGCATTACGAAGAGTAAGATAATTCTTTGTCTGTTCATATTGTTGCATTTACAGGGGCAAAGATAGAACTTTTCGCGCAACCTGATGCTTGTCTGAAAGGAATTAAAGAATTATTTCCGCAATTCCTTGTATTATCGCTAAAATTCGTTTACTTTTGCATGGTGAACTCGTGTTTTTAAACGAAATTTTAGTTCTAACAATTAAATAATTTAAATTCAATCATTTATGTGGTTAAGTAATTCATCTATTGGAAGGAAAGTGGTGATGAGCGTTACCGGTATCGCCCTTATCCTGTTTCTGACGTTTCACATGGCGATGAATCTTGTGGCGCTCTTCTCCGGAGATGCTTACAACATGATTTGTGCGTTCTTGGGAGCGAACTGGTATGCATTGGTGGCTTGTGTGGGACTGGCTGCCTTGTTTGTAATCCACATCATCTATGCTTTCTGGCTGACTATGCAGAACCGTGCCGCACGCGGTAGCGAGCGTTATGCAGTCAATGCCAAACCGAAGAATGTGGAATGGGCTTCTCAGAACATGCTCGTTCTGGGTATCATTGTTATTGCCGGATTGGCTTTGCACTTTGCCAACTTCTGGTACAAGATGCAGTTTGCCGAAATCATCGGCGTTCACGATCTGGGAGCATTTGGTCCTACAGACGGTGCTGCCTACATTCAGGAAACCTTCGCTTGCCCGGTATTCACCGTGCTTTACCTCATCTGGCTGGCCGCTTTGTGGTTCCACCTTACACACGGATTCTGGAGTGCTTTGCAGACTTTGGGCTGGAGCAACAAAATCTGGTTCGAGCGCTGGAAAACCATTGGTAACATCTACTCTACACTGGTCATCCTGGGCTTTGCTGCCGTAGTAGTTGTCTTCTTTGTTAAGTCACTCGCTTGTGGCGGTGCTTGCTAATCGTAATTTGTAAATGATTAAATTGTAAATAACATTATGGCTAATATAGATTCTAAAATTCCTGAAGGCGCTTTAGCCGAGAAATGGACCAATTATAAAGCTCACCAAAAATTGGTAAACCCCGCCAACAAACGTCGTCTTGACATTATCGTGGTAGGTACCGGTCTGGCAGGTGCTTCGGCTGCTGCTTCACTGGGTGCCATGGGTTTCAAAGTATTAAACTTCTGTATCCAGGATTCTCCTCGCCGTGCACACTCCATTGCTGCACAGGGTGGTATCAATGCTGCAAAGAACTATCAGAATGACGGTGACTCGGTTTACCGCCTCTTCTACGATACTATTAAAGGTGGTGACTACCGTGCACGCGAAGCCAATGTTTATCGTTTGGCTGAAGTGTCTAATGCCATCATTGACCAGTGCGTGGCACAAGGTGTTCCTTTCGCACGCGAATACGGTGGCTTGCTGGATAACCGCTCATTCGGTGGTGCACAGGTATCACGTACATTCTATGCCCGCGGTCAAACCGGACAGCAGCTTTTGCTGGGCGCTTATTCAGCATTGAGCCGCGAAGTACAGCGTGGTAACGTGAAGCTTTATACCCGTTACGAAATGTTGGATGTAGTGTTGATTAAGGACAATGAAGGTGTAGAACGTGCCCGTGGTATCATCGCCCGCAACTTGGTGACCGGTAAGATTGAACGCTTTGCCGCTCATGCAGTGGTAATCGGTACGGGTGGTTACGGAAACACTTACTTCCTTTCTACCAACGCTATGGCTTCCAATGGTTCTGCTGCCATGCAGTGCTACCGTAAGGGTGCTTACTTTGCCAATCCTTGCTTTGCACAGATTCACCCCACTTGTATCCCCGTTCACGGTGACAAGCAGTCTAAGCTGACTTTGATGTCTGAGTCACTGCGTAACGACGGACGTATCTGGGTTCCGAAGAAGCTGGAAGATGCCAAAGCTCTTCAGGCCGGTAAGAAGAAACCGACAGATATTCCCGATGAAGACCGTGACTTCTATTTGGAACGCCGCTATCCGGCATTTGGTAACTTGGTTCCGCGTGACGTTGCTTCACGTGCAGCTAAGGAACGTTGCGATGCAGGCTTCGGCGTAAACAATACAGGTCTGGCCGTATTCCTCGATTTCAAATATGCAATTGACCGTTTGGGCGAAGACGTAGTTCGCGCTCGCTACGGTAACTTGTTCGACATGTACGAAGAAATCACCGATGAAAACCCGTACAAGACTCCGATGATGATCTTCCCCGCTATCCACTACACCATGGGTGGTATCTGGGTTGATTATGAATTGATGACTTCCATCAAGGGATTGTTCGCCATCGGCGAAGCCAACTTCTCTGACCACGGTGCCAACCGTCTGGGTGCATCGGCATTGATGCAGGGATTGGCCGACGGTTACTTCGTATTGCCTTACACTATTCAGAACTATCTGGCCGACCAGATTCAGGTTCCGCGCTTCTCAACTGATTTGCCCGAATTTGCCGCTGCTGAAAAGGCTGTAAACGACAAGATTCAGAAGTTGATGAGCATTAAGGGTAAGCGTTCTGTTGACTCTATCCACAAGGAACTGGGTCACGTGATGTGGGACTTCGTAGGTATGGGACGTACCAAAGAATCGCTCACCACTGCTTTGGCCAAACTGAAAGAAGTAAGAAAAGCATTCTGGAGCGATCTTCGCATTCCGGGCGATGCCAACGACTTGAACGTAGAACTCGAAAAGGCAATCCGTCTGGCCGACTTCATCGAAATTGGTGAATTGATGGCTTACGATGCCTTGAACCGTGAAGAGTCTTGCGGTGGTCACTTCCGCGAAGAGCACCAGACACCCGAAGGCGAAGCACTTCGTCACGACGACAAGTTCTCTTACGTAGCTTGCTGGAAATACACCGGCGAAGGCAAAGAGCCCGAACTGATTAAGGAAGACTTGAACTATCAGTACATCAAGGTTCAAACTCGTAACTATAAGTCTTAATTATTAATTGTATAGAAATCATGGATAAAAATATAAGTTTCACACTGAAAGTTTGGCGTCAGAAAGGTCCGAAAGACAAAGGACATTTCGACACCTTCCAAATGAAAGATATTCCGGGCGATACTTCTTTCCTGGAAATGATGGATATCTTGAACGAGCAGTTGGTCAATGAAGGCAAAGAGCCCGTTGTATTCGATCACGATTGCCGCGAAGGTATCTGCGGTATGTGCTCTATGTACATCAACGGTCATCCGCACGGACCTGCTACCGGTGCTACTACTTGCCAGATTTACATCCGCCGTTTCAACGATGGCGATACCATTACTGTAGAACCGTGGCGTTCGGCCGGTTTCCCGGTTATCCGCGACTTGATGGTGGACCGTGGTGCATACGACAAGATTATGCAGGCCGGCGGTTACGTATCTATCAACACCGGTGGTATTCCCGATGCCAATGCAATTCCTATTCCCAAACCCGTTGCCGATGAGGCTATGGATGCTGCTGCCTGCATCGGTTGCGGTGCTTGCGTAGCTGCTTGTAAGAATGGTTCTGCCATGCTCTTCGTTTCTGCTAAGGTAAGCCAGTTGGCTCTGCTGCCGCAAGGTAAAGTAGAGGCTGCCCGCCGTGCCAAAGCCATGTTGAGCAAGATGGATGAACTGGGCTTCGGTAACTGTACAAACACTCGCGCTTGCGAAGCTGAGTGTCCGAAGTGCGTTTCTATCAGCAACATTGCCCGTCTGAACCGTGAGTTCATTGCTGCAAAACTGAAAGACTGATTTCGGTTAGCTTTATTTGATAAAAGATGCCCTGTCATGCGGAATGCGTTGGCAGGGCATTCTTTTCATCAGAATGTAACCATATATGCAAAAAGGCAACAATGATTTACAATGAATATTAAAAAGCAGGCTGAATGTTTGGAAAAGAATACCCAAAGCAATACATTTGCAATGTGATTTTTTTCATAGTATTAGATTTAAGGTTAACAAAGATTGGAGTACAGCGGTGCTCCTTTTTTTTATCGGATTAACCGATACACTCCTCCTGCCAAAGCCCGTATGATTCCTTTCATTTCCAATTCGAATAGCAATGCCGTCATCCGGTTCACAGGAATATTGGTATCCACCACCAGCGTGTTGATTTGCAATCCGTCCGGTATTTTTTGTAGCAAAGACACGATGCGCTCTTCTTCCTCGCTCAATGTAGGAAACAACTCGCGCTGTATCTCTT
Organism: Bacteroidales bacterium; assembly: GCA_030523385.1. Lineage (GTDB taxonomy): Bacteria > Bacteroidota > Bacteroidia > Bacteroidales > Bacteroidaceae > Phocaeicola. The sequence goes on from JAUNIV010000018.1 coordinate 7,065, forward strand.
TGGTTACTTGAGATTGCGTATTCTCCCATCCCATAGCTTGCACGAAGTCTTTGGCCGAAGTAATCAGCATGGCTCGATTGGTTCTAATCAGATGGTTGCAGCCGATGGAATATTCATCATCTATTCGCCCGGGGAAGGCAAAACAATCCCGATGGTAGCTTTCTGCCAGTTCGGCTGTGATAAGGGCGCCTCCTTTGGCTGCCGATTCCACCACGATGGTAGCATCGCTCATGCCTGCCACGATGCGGTTCCTGCGTACAAAGTTCTGCCTGTCGGGAGTAGTCCCGCTCATAAATTCCGTCAGTAGCCCGCCTTGCTCCAGCATGTCCACGGCTGTTTTCCGATGCACTGCCGGATAAATACGGTCCAATCCGTGTGCCAATACACCTATGGTGCGGAGATTATTCTTCAAGGCAGCCCGATGCGCATGGATGTCAATGCCGTATGCCAGCCCGCTTACTACCAATACGTCCGGACAATATTCTGATAAATCTGCCAGAAACCGGTTGCAGATGCCTTGTCCGTATGAAGTGGCATGCCGGGTGCCTACTATATTAATGACGCGACGGGTGTTCAGCTCGGCATTTCCCCGATAGAACAGCACCGGCGGTGCGTCGTCACACTCCCGCAGTCGGGCAGGATAGCTTGCATCATTCAGCGTGAAACATTGAATCTGCTTTTTCTCACAGAATGCCAACTCCTGTTCTGCCCGCCGGAAGGCTTCGGGGCAGCCCAATGCCGCCACTACTTTGGAATGAATGCCGGGCACCCTCTCCGGCAATTCTTTGCGATAGGCAAAAACATCTCTTGCGCTTCCCATTGTGCTTAGCAGGCGGTGCATACCCACCGGGCCTAACCCCGGAATGCGCATCAGGGCCAGGCTGCAAATCTGTTCTTCTTGCGTCATTCGTTCAGGTATGGTGCAAAAACTTCATCAAACAGAGAGCTGCTACTCAAGCGTCCGTTCACTACACACACAGTTTCTACGGTAGCCTTGATGGCCACTTTCATATCCGAAAGGCGGAAAATATCCTGATAGAACACATACTTGATGCCTTCTTTTTTCATGTAGAGCTTAGATACAAACTCATCGCCGCTGCGCAGCGGTGTCTTGAAGGCCATCGTCAGCCTTGCCACTACCGGATCTACCCCTTCTTCGTGCAATCGGGCAAAGCTAAGTCCCGTGGAAGTGAGGAACTCATGGCGTGTGTGCTCCAAATAATGCTGGTAATTGGCATTGTTTACAATGCCTTGCAGGTCGCATTCATAGTCGCGAACCTTCATTCTCAGTTCATAAATATACTTTTCCATAAGGCAAACTTACAGAATTTCTTCGGAATAAACGAATAAAATGGAAGAAATGACATGAAGAAGTATCAAAGGGGAAATTTTTTGGTACGGTCAAAAATATAATTTGATACCGTAAAAAAACAGATGCGATACTGTGATATGAGACGTGCTTCTTTCCCTGTTATAGAGGAATCGTTAATTCATAATAATCTTTCGTGTGTTTGCCTGTTTGCTTCGGCAATATCGTTATCTTTGTGACAATTAAAAAAACATTATATCTATACTAAACACATGAAAAAGCAATTAATAACCGCTCTCGTAGCCCTATCGGCTTGGTCGGGCTTCGCTCAGGAAATCACCGTAGAGGGTCCCGACTCACACCTGAAAGTCGATGTAACCATCAAACAGGGAACACCCGTTTACTCTGTCACCTACAAAGAAAAAGTCATGCTGGAGGATTCTCCGTTGGGCTTCGTGGCCAATGTGGGCGACTTTAGCCGCAACATGACTCTTACGGGACACGCCGTAGACAAGATAGACAAAGAGTATCAACAGACGCGCATCAAGCAATCGAATATCCACTACCGGGCCAACCAACTGACTTGTTCTTTCACCAATGCCGACGGCAAACCGATGGATGTCGTGTTTCGTGTGAGCGACAATGACATTGCTTTCCGCTATGAGATGCCCCGCTACGGCGAAACGGGCAGCATTGTCATCGAGAAGGAGGCTACCGGATTCGACTTCCCTTCTTTCACCACCACCTTCCTTTGCCCGCAGAGCGATGCCATGATAGGCTGGAAACGGACCAAACCCAGTTATGAAGAAGAATACAAGGCTGATGCTCCGATGAATACGCTTTCGCAGTATGGTCACGGATATACCTTCCCTTGCCTGTTCCGCGTGGGCGATGACGGCTGGGTGCTGGTGAGCGAAACGGGTGTGGACAGTAAGTATTGTGCTTCGCACCTGAGCGATGCTACTGCCGAAGGTTTGTACACGATTGCCTTCCCCCTGCCCGAAGAGAATAACGGCAACGGCACGGTAGCTCCCGGATTGGCGTTGCCTGGTGTTACTCCGTGGCGGACTCTCACCGTGGGCGACAATCTGAAGCCCATTGTAGAGACCACCATCCCTTGGGATGTGGTGGATCCGCTTTATCAGACGGAACACGATTACCGCATGGGGCGCGGCACTTGGAGCTGGATACTCTGGCAAGACGGCAGCATCAACTTCGAGGACCAGCAGAAATATGTCGATTTGGCCGCCGCCATGGGCTATGAATATGTGCTGATAGATAATTGGTGGGACACCAACATCGGACACGAGCGCATGAAGGAGTTGGTGGACTATGCCCATTCCAAAAAGGTGGATGTATTTTTATGGTATAGTTCCAGCGGCTATTGGAACGACATCGTGCAAGGTCCCATCAACCGGATGGATAATCCCATTCTCCGCAAGCAGGAGATGAGATGGTTGCGCGGACTGGGCGTGAAAGGCATCAAAGTGGACTTCTTTGGTGGCGACAAACAAGAGACCATGCGCCTGTATGAATCCATCTTGAGCGATGCCGACGACCACGGACTGATGGTGATTTTCCATGGCTGCACTTTGCCGCGCGGATGGGAGCGGATGTATCCCAATTACGTGGGCAGCGAAGCGGTATTGGCTTCGGAGAATCTTATTTTCCAACAGCATTTTTGTGACGAAGAGGCTTTCAATGCCTGTCTGCATCCGTTCATCCGCAACACGGTGGGCTGCATGGAGTTCGGCGGCTGCTTCATGAACAAGCGTCTCAATCGTGGAAACGATGGGGGAACTACCCGCCGTACCACGGATATATTCCAGTTAGCCACTACCATCCTGTTCCAAAATCCCATTCAGAACTTTGCTTTGGCTCCCAACAACCTGACAGATGCCCCGCAGGTGTGCATGGATTTTCTGAAGGAAGTTCCCACCACGTGGGATGAAACGCTTTTCATCGACGGTTATCCGGGCAAGTATGTGGCGTTGGCACGCCGTCACGGCGAGAGTTGGTACATAGCAGGAGTAAATGCCCACAAAGAACCGATGAAGCTGAAACTGAATCTACCCATGCTGCACAAAGGCGATAAAGTGACTTTGTATAACGACGACAAGAAGTCGGCTCCTTGTGCCGAAAGCATTACGGTGAAGAAAGACGGCGAACTGACCGTAACCATGCAGGCCGAAGGCGGATTTGTGATTAAATAAAGTGCGACTATATATATAAGGTATAAGTACAAAAGAGCCGTGAACGCAATGTCCACGGCTCTTCTTATGTCTCAAAAAGATTATTTCTTATCTTTTTCTATCCGGTCTTTCGCCTCTTTCAGGACGTTCGGGTTTAGGCAGCAACACCTTGTGAGAGAGTTTGAACTTGCCGGTCTTCGGGTCGATGTCCAGCAGTTTCACGTCTATCTCGTCACCTTCCTTCAGTCCGGACTCTTCGATGGTTTCCAGACGCTTCCAGTCTATTTCGGAGATGTGCAGCAAACCGTCCTTGCCCGGCAGGAATTCTACAAACACACCGTAAGGCATTACGGAACGAACCTTACCTGTATATACTTCGCCCACTTCGGGAACAGCAACGATGCCCTTAATCATGCGCATGGCGCTGTCGATGCTCTGCTTGTTGGTTCCGGCAATCTCGATGCGGCCTACGCCATCAATTTCTTCGATAGTGATAGTAGCACCTGTCTCCTCCTGCATGCCCTGAATAATCTTTCCGCCCGGGCCAATCACTGCGCCGATGAATTCTTTAGGGATAGTCATCGTTTCGATGCGCGGAGCGTGAGGCTTCAGGTCGGCACGCGGTTCGGCTATGCATTCAGTCAATTTGCTCAGAATGTATTCGCGACCTTCTTTGGCTTGCAGCAAAGCCTTCTCCAAGATGTCGTAAGACAGTCCGTCCACCTTGATATCCATCTGAGTAGCGGTGATACCGTCTTTTGTTCCTGTTACTTTGAAGTCCATATCGCCCAAGTGGTCTTCGTCGCCGAGGATGTCGGACAATACGGCATATTTATCTTCGCCTGCGTTCTTAATCAATCCCATAGCGATACCCGAAACAGGTTTTTTCATGGCTACACCTGCATCCATCAGGGCAAGCGTACCGGCACAAACGGTAGCCATGGAAGAAGAACCGTTGGATTCCAAGATATCGGACATTACGCGGATTGTATAAGGATAATCGGCAGGGATTTGTCCCTTCAGCGCACGCCATGCCAAGTGTCCGTGACCGATTTCACGACGGCCTACACCGCGCTGTGCTTTAGCCTCGCCGGTAGAGAAAGGCGGGAAGTTGTAGTGCAGCAGGAAGCGTTCTTTGTGCTGATCCAATACATCATCTACAGTCTTCTCATCCAGTTTCGTACCCAATGTTACAGAAGACAAGGACTGAGTTTCTCCACGAGTGAAGATAGCTGATCCGTGAGGACCTGGCAAGTAATCTACTTCGCACCAAATAGGACGAATTTCGGTAGTCTTACGTCCATCCAAACGCTTGCCTTCGTCCAGAATGCAACGACGCATGGCTTCTTTCTCTACATCGTGATAATAGCGATCGATGAGCGGAGCCTTTTCTTCCAGTTCTTCTTCGGAGAACTGTGCTTTGAACTCTTCACGGATGGCATCGAAGGCATCCTGGCGTTCGTGCTTGTTGCGGTTGCCCGAAGCGGCGATGGCGTATGCCTTGTCGTAGCAGGCATCGTGAACGGCCTTGCGCAGTTCTTCGTCATTTTCTTCGTGGCAATATTCGCGCTTCACGGTAGAACCGACTTCTTCCATCAGTTCCATCTGTGCCTTGCAGTGCACCTTGATAGCTTCGTGGGCGGCTTTCAGTGCAGCCAGCAAGTCTTGCTCGCTCACTTCGTCCATTTCGCCTTCCACCATCATGATGTTTTCGTAGGTAGCAGCCACCATCAAGTCCATATCGGCCTTTTCCAACTGTTCGAAAGTGGGGTCGATGACAAATTCTCCATTGATGCGTGCCACACGTACCTCGGAGATAGGCCCGCCGAAAGGAATATCGGAAACAGCCAATGCTGCCGAAGCTGCCAGTCCGGCCAGTGCATCGGGCATGTCAACGCCGTCGGCCGAGAAGAGGATGATATTTACATACACCTCTGCATGGAAATTATCGGGGAATAAAGGACGCAATGCGCGGTCCACCAGGCGGCAAGTCAGAATCTCATAATCCGAAGCCTTGCCTTCTCTCTTGGTAAAGCCGCCGGGAAAACGTCCGAATGCTGAATATTTTTCTTTGTACTCTACCTGAAGGGGCATAAAATCTGTACCGGGAACTGCATCTTTTGCTGCACAAACAGTAGCCAACAGCATGGTGTTGCCCATGCGGAGCATAACAGAACCGTCTGCCTGTTTTGCCAGCTTTCCCGTTTCGAGCGTGATGGTTCTGCCATCGGGAAGCTCGATCGTCTTAACTATAGGATTGATCATAAAAAAAGTTTTAATATATATTTCGTCTAAAAATCGTGCAAATATAGACAATTATTCTTCTAATAAGGTGAGAATGAGCCAAAAAGTTGCTCTTGTTACCGTTTTTTTTCATTTTAACGTGCAAGAAGGCAGATAAATGCTTTGACAAACCGTGAAAAGACGTATCTTTGCAGCGTAATTTATTTAAAGAGAACAGACATTATATTTAATTTTAGCGATGAAAAAGAAGTTCTATTTGGGACTCGCACTTCTGCTGGTGGGGATGAGCGCTTGCGATAACGGGTCTAAGTTCAAAGTTCAGGGCGAAGTCAGCGACAGCAAGGATAAAGTGCTTTATCTGGAAGCGTCGGGATTGGATGGTATTGTAACGCTCGACTCGGTGAAGCTGGGCAGTAACGGTAGTTTCAGTTTCGCACAGAAACGGCCGGAATCGCCGGAGTTCTATCGGTTGCGGTTGGACAACAAGATTATCAACTTCTCGGTGGACTCTACCGAAACAGTCTCAGTCAAGGCAGCAGCCGGCGACTTTGCTACGGGTTACACCATCGAAGGTTCGGAAAATAATATCAAGATAAAAGAACTGGCACTCTTGCAAGCCGATTTGCAGAAGCGGGTAGATAAATTGGCACAGACCCGTATGCCTGCCGGCATAGTGCAAGACAGCTTGCTGTCTATAGTAAACAGCTATAAAGATAAGGTAAAACGCGAATACATATTTGCCGCGCCCAATACGCCATACGCATATTTCGCCTTGTTCCAGTCGCTGAACGGCTATATGATCTTCGATCCGTTGAGCAACAAAGATGATGTGAAATGTTTTGCGGCCGTAGCCACGAGCTTAAATAACACTTATCCTCACGCCGACCGTTCGCGCAACCTATATAATATGGTAATCAAAGGCATGAAGAACACCCGTGCTCCGCGCCAGCAGACGGTGGAAATCCCGGAAGACCGGATACAGGAGACAAGCATCATCGACATTCAGTTGAAAGACCTGAAGGGAAACACCCGCAGCCTGACGGAGTTGAAAGGCAAAGTAGTGCTGATAGACTTTACGGTCTATAACAACGCCATGTCTGCCGCCCATAACCTGGCTCTTCGGGAGCTTTATAACAAATATGCTTCTCAAGGCCTGGAAATCTATCAGGTTTCATTAGACGGCGATGAGCATTTCTGGAAAACATCTGCCGACAACCTGCCTTGGGTTTGCGTGCGCGATGCCAACGGAGCCTATTCTTCTTACGTGTCGCTGTACAATGTGACCAATCTGCCCGCCGTGTTCTTGGTAAACCGTGCCAACGAACTGAGCGTACGCGGTGAGAACATCCAGAATTTGGAAGAAGAAATAAAAAAACTCTTGTAAAAGCCTAATTTATAAGCAGATTTTGTTTAAACATGTTACAGAGCATGCGAATAAACTTGGCTCGTATCAGATAAAATCCTATCTTTGCAGGACTTAATGGGAAAAGGGGTTCCGACATTTTCATGTCGGAATTCTTTTTGTTTTTATAGGCAATCATAAAACAATAATAATGCGAATCAGTAGTTGGCTCTCTGATTCCAATATTAAAAATAAACAAA